>CAYQMQ010000369.1:0-2429 GCA_964418395.1 uncultured Actinomycetota bacterium | reverse complement strand
TCGGGGCCAGTGCGGGCAGACCGGCATGCGGTCGTGATGGCCACCACCCGATGACGCCGCCGCCTGCCTACGTCGCCGCCGCTGGCGGGAAGCCGGTCACCGTCCAAGCCACCGTCCCCGCCACTCGTTGCACAGAGCAAAGGGCCGGTCAGCGGGCTGAGCCGGAGGCGAAACCGGTCGGGTGCACCTCCTTGTTGATCCGGTCGCGCAACGTCTCGCTCTCTTGATGCACCGGCAATCGCGTGATGGCCACAGCGACCGCCGTGTCGATGGCGGCTCCCATGAGCGCCGGTTTGGCGGTATCCCACACCCCTTCGACCCCGTCGCTCAGCTTTTTGAAGAAGCCGATCACCCCCGTGCCGCTGACCAAGGCCAACGCACCCCCACCGATGGCGCCTTGTCCACCGCTGGCAAGCCCGATCGTGATACCTGCGACAACGAGGAGCAGGACCAGACCCCCGAGGACAGCCGCTCTTCCGACGCCGCCAAAGGCAGATCCCAGGACACGACCAAAGACCTGCCCCGCATACCAGACCGCCCGCTTGGCGGCATAGACGTAGTCAGACAACACGAGGTCCTGGACCGCGGACTTCTCCCCGGACAGCAGCGCCCGCCACACCCGCCCTTGTTGCGCCAGCTCCATATGCGGATGGTCCCAACTCGCCTCCCGGGCGAAGTGCGCCCACATCTTCAGCGAGCCCAGCACCCCCATGGCGGCGTGGTCGGGAAGCACCGTCTGCAGCTCGGCGAGATAGCGCATTGCTCTGTCCACCCGCTGCTGGTCGTACCATCCCCCCGAGCCGCTCTCCGGCTGGACGCAGAGTTGGTGCAACGTCATCCCCAGCCGGTAGGACTTGCCCAACCGCGAATCCTCGGCGAGCAAGATGTTGGCCACCCACGTGTTCAGGCGCGCGAGCGAGTCCGCGGAGACCTCCTCCACGAGCGGTTCTTTGGCGTGACCCAAGGACTCCTTCAACGCCTCGACGTCAACCGCGCTCTGGAGCTTCGCCACCCTCGCGTCGACCCGCATGACCAGCTGCTCCCGGTAGCCGCTGCCTGACGGGTCATCGTCGAGCCGAACCTGCTCCGCGTTCCCGAGCTCGGGGCGCGCCAGCAGGACGCTCAGTTCGGACACGTTCCAGCCCAGCGCGACAGCGGACGCCACGCCCTCCGAGAGGGGCGTGGCGCGCTCCGGGTCCTTCATGGCGTCCTCCTCGTCGCCGGCACGCGCCAGAGGCTAGGCGACCAGGCGGCGCCAAGGCGTGGGCTCAGAGGCGGTCGATGACGGCCACGGTCTCCTCGAGATAGTCGGGGACCGCCCACGCCGGGCCCTCGCGGGTGTTGCCGGACTCGCGCATGCCGCCGTAGGGCTGCTGATCGGCGCGGAACGTGGGGGACTCGTTGACCGTCACCCCGCCGTAGGACAGCTCGTGCACGCCCCGCAGGGCAGTGTCGAGATCGCCGGTGAAGACCCCTGCCTGCAGCCCGTAGCGGCTGTCGTTGGCCAAGGCGAGGCCCTCGTCGACGTCGGCCACGCGCCGCACGGCCAACACCGGGGCGAACAACTCGTCGCGCGACACGCGCAGGTCCTGGGCCACGTCGTCCAGGACGGTGGGTTGCAGGGTGCCGTCGTCGTTCACCGCCCCGCCGCAGCGGATCTTGGCGCCGTGCTCGGTGGCCTCGCGGATCATGTCGATCACGCGGTCTCGGTCCTCGGCGCGGATCATCGGGCCCACCTGGGTGCGCTCGTCCAAGGGGTCGCCGACCACCAGCGACTCGCTGGCGGCCACGAGTCGGTGCACGAAGTCGTCGTGCACCTCCTGGTGCACGTACACGCGCTGGGCCGAGATGCACGACTGGCCCGCGAACCCGTGGCCGGTCGCGGCGAGCTTGTCGGCGGCGTGGTCCAGGTCCGCGCTGGCATCCACCAGGACCGGCGCGTTGTTGCCCAGCTCCATGAGCACCGGCTTGTGGGGGTTATCGCGCTGGAGCTGATAGCCGACGTCGCTGGAGCCGGTGAAGGTGATCACCCGGACCGCGTCGGGTTCGGTGATCGCGGGGCCGACGTCGCGCGACGAGCCCGCCACCACGTGCAGGTACCCGGCCGGCATGCCGCAGCGCACCAGGACGTCGGCCAGCCGCAACGCGGTCAGCGGCGTGTCGCCGGCTGGTTTGACCACCACGGGGCAGCCGGCGGCGAACGCCGGCGCGATCTTGTGGCACACGAGGTTGAGCGGGAAGTTGAACGGCGTGATCGCGGCCACCACGCCCTTGGGCCGCCGCAGCGTGAAGCCGAGCTTGCCCTCGCCGGAGGCACTGGCCTCGTAGGGCACCATCGCGCCGGTCAGCTTGCGCGCCTCGACGGCGGCGAACCGCAGCGTGTCCGACGCCCGGGCCACCTCGGTGCGCGCCGACCCGAGCGGCTTGCC
>CAYQMQ010000368.1:0-2437 GCA_964418395.1 uncultured Actinomycetota bacterium | reverse complement strand
CCGGTGGGGCGTCACGGTTGTATCTCCTTTGCGGTGGGGTCCTACTCGTACTAGCTGCCAGCCGACACCAACAGGGCCGAAGGTCCCCCTATCAGAGCGCGTCGGCGAGGTGGCGGCGGTCATCGGGGCGGGCGGGTTGCGGGCGGACCTGCCAGGCTGGCAACAGTGCCGGGGTGGCGAGTGCCTTCGCGGGGCCGAACGGTCGTACTGTTGGGTCGAAAGTCCCTACCGGGCTGTGCGCCGGCGGGTCAAGCTGGGTGTGCCCGCAGGCACCAGGTGCCAAAGGCCAGGCGCCGCGCGGATGGCCGGTGGCTGCCAGTCGACAGGAGGCTTTGCCATGCGCGTTGCCGACTGGATGACCCCGGATCCGATCACCGTGCCCACGACGCTGTCGGGCGGATGGCGCCACGGCCCTGTTGAGCTACTACCGCATCCACCACCTTCCGGTGGTCTACGAGAACGGCCGGGTTATCGGCATGCTCAGCGCCCGCGACGTCGTCACCACGGCGGCGGGCAATCGCTCGCGGTTGCCACCAGCTTCCAGGACCCCCACCAAGTCGCCGATGGATGCCGACGCCGGTGGTGACGATCGCGCCCTACGTGTCACTCTGCCGGGCGGTGCGTCGGATGCGCAGCGACCACGTGCACGCGGATGTCGTGGTCGACGGGGGTGACCGTCGAACCCGACGAGGCGTTCGACCGCGCGGTGCACGACATGGTGGCTGCCCACGTGAGCGCGCTGGCGGTGGTCGACCGTTTACGACGGCTGGTCGAGGTGTTGACCACCACTGGTGGACTGCTGGCGCGGCTGCAGCAGGCGTCAACCGGCCAGGAGGCCGGTTAGTTGGTTAGTCATCCCTGAAGGAACGGGTCCCGTCAACCCCTTCTCGGGCTTGGGTTTTGATGTTTCGACTCCTTCTTCGGGCGGTTTTGGGTGTGACCGGCCGTCTGCGGGGTCGCCCGCAGCGACGAGTGGCGTGCTGGTGCTGACGGCCGCCGGGCCGGTGGTGGGGGCGGTGGCGGGAGTGGCCGGGGGGCTCCGTTCGTGGGGTTGTCAGGTCGGGGTCAGGCTCCAGAGTCCACCGTGGTGGACGGCGGCGGGCCCGAGGCTCGGGTGCCGGTCATCCCTTCGCTGCCGCTGGTGGGGGTGTGCATGGAGCTGATTCGACCGCACTCAGATGGGCTCAATCAGGCGGACGACCACGCCAGGTTGGGCGGGGTCATGACTAACGGCGAGCTCGCATCTGCTGCGTCCGAGCCGGCTCATGCGGCCTCCTTGTTGGCCAGGCAGCGGATCTCTTCGTCGCGCAGGCGTAGTAGACCAGCGTGAGCAGCTTGCGGGCGGTGGCGACCTTGGCGATGTTGCGCCCGCGGCGGGCGGCGATCGCCTCGCGTTCGGCGCGCAGCCAGAAGTCGACCGGCAACTGTTGGACGGCCTCGACGGCGGCCCAGCGCACCAGTCGCGAGCCCTGTTTGGTGATGTGGCCGCGGTGGACCGTGGTGTCGGACTCGTGGTGCTTGGGCGTCAACCCGGCCCACGAGCACAGCTTCGGCGCTCGCGCGAACCGGTCGATGTCGCCGATCTCGGCGGTGAACACCGCGGCGAACGTCGGCCCTACCCCGGGGATGGCCTGGATGGCGTGATAGCCGGCGTGGCCGCCCAGCTGCTCGGCGATCAGCCGGCGCAGCTGTTCGACCTCGCCGTCGATGGCGTCGATGAGCCGCAGCAGCGAGTCGACGCGCAACCGGTAGGCGCGTCCCAGCGGCGCCTCGGCCAACACTTGCATGCCCGTGCGCCCGAACAGGTCGCTGACGCCCACGCGGATGCCTTCCTTGGCCAACACTGCGTGCACTTGGGCCTTCAACCCCGAGCGCAGCGCCACCAGCTTGCCGCGGTAGCGCACCAGCTCGCGCAGCTCGCGCACCGCCGGCGGGGCGATCCACGCTTCGGGCAGCCGCCCCATCCGCAACAGATCGGCGAGATCGGCCGCGTCGCGCCAGTCGGTCTTGACCCGCCGGTAGGCAAACCCCTTCACGCCCAGCGGATGGGCCAGATGCACCGCCGCCCCGGCGGCCTCGAGCACATCCACCGCCCAGTACCACCCATACGTCGCCTCGATCACGACTTCCGGGTCGTCGCCGGCGTTCTCGATCGCACAGCCCAGCGCCACCGGGTCGTTGTCGATGCGCACCTGCTCGACCACCTCGCCGTCGCCGTCCTGGCGCACGATGACCGACCGTCGACGGTGCAAGTCGATTCCGACATACTGTGATGCCATCGGGATCTTCCTCCTGCGGTCGTCGGTTCGCTGACAACGCCGAGTTTCGCCCACCCGGGCCGTCAGCAGGAGCGGAGGTCCCGTTCCTTCATGGCATCAGGCGTCGTCGCGGTCGCGGTGCTCGGCGCGGTAGGCGGCCGCCTCTGCGCGCCGCGACA
>CAYQMQ010000367.1:0-2467 GCA_964418395.1 uncultured Actinomycetota bacterium | reverse complement strand
CGAGAAGCTGTTCGGCCAGCCGCTCGTCGGCGACACCGACCACGCCTTCGGCTGAAGGCCGGCCCTCACCGCTGCGGTGAGGGCTCTCGGCTGTCGATCACCAGCGGCTCGATGTGCCCGTCGAGCTCCATCTCCCCGGTGTGCAGCCGCACCTCGTCGAGGCGCAGGCCCAGCGGCAGCTCGTCCCAGCGCAGCTCGCCGGGCACCAGCCGGTCGAGCGGGGCGGTGAGGCCGACCACGAGGTCGCCGTCGTCGGCGCGGACGGCAGCGTCCACGGCCGCGAAGCCGGCGACGCTGAGGCGCAGCACCCCCGGCTGCAGCTCGATGCCCACCAGCGGCAGCCGGCCCAGCACGCCGAGGAGTTCTTCCACGGCGGGTTCCTCGAGGGTCGCGGTGACGTCGGCCCTGGCGGCCTCCACCCGCCCGCGGTCACGGTCGACGCGCACCTCGGTGAGCGACAGTCGCACCTCGGATGCCGTGGCCGCGGTGTCCGGCAGGGGGACGTCGCGCCCGTGCAGCTCGGCGGCGGGAAACCGGCCGGTCAGCGAGCGAAGGCCCACCGGAAAGCCCTCGAGCCGGACGTCCACCGGCGCGCCCAGCTCGCGTTCCACCTCCGCGGCCACCCGGTCCTCGACGGCCGCGGCGAGCCAGGCGTTGGCGACGGCCACCGCCAGCGCCACCACCAGGACCGCCAGCACCGCCCAGCGCCACCAGCCAGCCCGTCCCGACGCGCCGGCGCCGGTGGGCGCCGCGTCGCCGCCGCTGCCGGCGTCGGCGTCGGCGTCACCTCGATCCGGCGGGGCGATGATCGGCAGCGGATCGGTGTCATCGCGCCCGGACGTCTGGCCGTCGCGGTCCGGGCCGGGCGCGTCGATCACGGCGAGGGTTCCCCGCCGTCGCCGTCCGCGCCTCCGGCGTCCTGGTCGCCGTCGGCGAGGCGGGCGAACAGCGCCTTGAGGTCCACCCCGGTCAGGTCCGAGCCGATCTGCAGCCCCTGCTCGAGGTTGCCGGCCACGCTCTTGGTCAGGTTCGAGGCGCCGTCGGTGGAGACGACCGTCATCTTCTCGATCCCGCTGATCGGCTCGCTGGCGCCGCGGACCACCTCGGGCAGCACGCCGGTGAGCATGTCGAGGGTGGCGGCGTGGCCGTACTCCTTGAACGCCTCGGCGTTCTGGCGGCGGGCGGCGGCCTCGGCCTCGCCGCGGGCCTTGATCGCCTCCGCCTCGGCGCGGCCCTCCTCCTCGACGGCCTCGGCCATGCGCACCCGGCGGGACTTCTCGCCCTCGGCTTCGTACACCGTGCTGTTCTTGCGGCCCTCGGCCTCCTGCTCGGCGCGGTAGCGCTCGGCCTCGGCGGGCTTGCGGACCTCCGCGTCGAGCTGGCGGTCGCGCAGGCTGGCCTGGCGCTCGGCGACGCGCTCCTGCTCGGCGACGACCTCCTGGTTGCGGGAGGCCTCGCGCAGCGGGCCGGCCGCGTCGGCCTGGGCCTTGGCCTCGTCGGTCTCGGCCTTGATCTCGGCCTTGCGCAGCTCGAGCTCGCGCTCGGAGTTCGCGATCTCCTGCTCGGCCTGGTAGCGCTCCTGCTCGCTGGCCTGCCGCGACCGGGCCTCGGCGATCTCGGCCTGCTGTTGCACCCGCGCCTGCTCGGGCCGGCCGAGGTCGTTGAGGTAGTCGCCCTCGGCCTGGATGTCCTGGATCTGGAAGGTGTCCAGCACCAGCCCCTGGTTGGTGAGGCTGGTCTCGGCCTCCTCGGCGACCTCCGAGGCGAAGCGGGCGCGGTCCTTGATGATCTGCTCGACGTCGAGGCGCCCGGCGATCGCGCGCAAGGACCCGGCCAGCACCTCCTGGGTGAACCGCTCGATGTCGTCTTGCTGGTCCAAGAAGCGCTGAGCGGCGGCGCGGATGTTCTCCTCGGTGCCGCCCACCTTGAGGACCGCCACCCCATCGAGGTCGACCTTGACGCCGGTGTTGGACACCGCCCCGTCGATGCTGACGCTGATGCGGCGGCTGGACAGATCCAGGGAGTGCAGCTTCTGCACGAACGGCAGCACGAACACGCTGGCGCCGGTGACCACCTTCTGGCCGGACAGGTCGGCTTGGTCCGGGCTGCGGCGGCCGGTGACGATGAACGCCTCGTTCGGCCCGGCCACGTGGATGCGCTGCACCAGCAGATAGGCGATGAGGATCAGCAGCACCACCGCGCCGATGAGGGCGCTCACCAGCGGGCTCTGGATCAGGAAGTCGATCACGGTGTCCCCTTCCGCGGTCAGGAGCGGCTGGTTGTCGGCGGCTCCGCCTCCACCGGGCGCACCAGCACCGAGGAAGCGGACAGCACCTCGACGACCTCGACGGCCTGCCCCGCGCCGATCGCCGCGGTCCCGCGGGCGTTGTACTTCTCGACCTGCCCGTGCGTGCGGAGGCTGACCTCGCCGTATCCCCCCTCGGGGATGGTGGTCACCACGGTGCCG
>CAYQMQ010000366.1:0-2472 GCA_964418395.1 uncultured Actinomycetota bacterium | reverse complement strand
CCCTGCAGCATCGGGAACACCGCCTTGTCGACCTCCTTGGCGTGCTCCTCGGTGCACAGCACGGTGCCGCCCCGCGGCCCGCGCAGGGTCTTGTGGGTGGTGAACGTCACCGCGTCGGCGTAGCCGACCGGGCTGGGATGCGCCCCGCCGGCGACGAGCCCCACGAAGTGGGCCATGTCGACCAGCAGCTTCGCCCCCACCTCGTCGCAGATCTCGCGGAAGGCGGCGAAGTCGATGGCCCGCGGGTAGGCGGTGTAGCCCGCCACGATCACCTTGGGCTCGGCCTCCCGCGCGATGCGGGCGACCTCGCTCATGTTCAGCTGCTCGGTCTCGGGATCGACCCCGTATTCGACGACGTCGTACCAGCGGCCGGTGAAGTTCGGCTTCGCGCCGTGGGTGAGGTGGCCGCCATGGGCCAGCGGCATGCCCATGATCCGGTCGCCGGGCTTGACGCCGAGCGCGACATAGGCGGCCATGTTCGCCTGAGCGCCCGAGTGGGGCTGCACGTTGGCGTGGTCGGCGCCGAACAGCGACTTGGCCCGCTCGATCGCGAGGTTCTCGGCGACGTCGACGAACTCGCACCCGCCGTAGTAGCGCCGGCCGGGATAGCCCTCCGCGTACTTGTTCGTCAGCACGCTGCCCTGGGCGGCGAGCACCGCCGGCGAGGTGAAGTTCTCGCTGGCGATGAGCTGCAGGCGGGTGGTCTGGCGCTCGCGCTCGTCACGGACGGCGGTCGCCAGCTGAGGGTCAAGGGACTCCAACAGCTCGAAGTCCGGACCATACACGGCGTTCATGGATGCGCTCCTCGCGTCATAACTCGTTCATGGTCGCTACCGCTTCGCTGCGTGAGCGACTCGTTCATGGTCGCTACCGCTTCGCTGCTTGAGCGACTCAGGGCGAAAGGGTCTCTCCCCGATCCAGCGCGGCGAGCTGATCCACGCGCCGCTGATGGCGACCGCCCTCGAAGGCGGTGTCCATCCACGTCGCGGTGATCTCCTCAGCCAGCGCCGGCGCAACAACCCGAGCGCCCATCGCCAACACGTTCGCGTCGTTGTGGGCACGGGCCATGCGAGCGGTGTACAGGCAATGGCACAGGCTAGCCCGCACACCAGCGACCTTGTTGGCGGAGATCATCTCGCCTTGACCGCTGCCGCCCAACACGATACCCCGCTCGGCATGTCCCTCGGCAACCTGGCGTCCGACGTCAGCGCAGATCGGCGCGTAATCCACGGACTCGGTGCCGTCCGTGCCGCGATCGTCCACTTCGTGACCGTGGGCCATCAGCCAGTCGAGGAGGTGGCTCTTGAGGGGATAGCCCGCGTGATCAGATCCAATGGCAATACGCATGGCGCTCATTCTTGCACACCAGGATCGGTCGGTTCCCGGGCCGGATCCGCGCCGGCAGCCCCGCTCCACTCAGCCGCACCCGTAGCCGCGTCCATGACCTCGTCGGCGCTGATCGCCCCGCGCCGGCGCACCTCGGCGCCGCCCCGGCTGCAATCCACGACGGTGGACCGCGCGCCGTCGAGCGGTCCGCCGTCCAAGTAAGCCTGGACGGCGTCCCCGAACTCGTGGGTTGGTTCGTCGATGGTGCGCGGGGCGACCTGTCCCGCCGGCACGGCCGTCGAGCACGCCAGCGGCCCACTGGCGGCGACCAGGGCCGTGGCCCGCTCGTCGACCGGCATGCGCACCGCGACCGTGCCCCGGGTCGCGCCGAGATCCACGGTGATCGTCTCAGCGGCCGGCAGGATCAGCGTCAGCGGGCCGGGCCAGAATGCGGCGATCAGCCGTTCGGCGGGTTCGGACACCGACGAAGCCACCGCCGATAACTGGTATCGCGTGCGCACCAGCAGCGTCAGCGGCAGATCGCTGGCCGCTTCGCGCACCGACCGCAGTCGGGCCGTGGCCTCGGCGACGAAGGCATCGGCAACCAGGGCATACACCCCGTCGAGAGGGGTGACGACCAACCCACCGTCAGCCAAAGCTTGGGCGGCCCGGTCGATCGAGCCTTCCTCGTCAGCGTCGAGCACCAGCGGCATGGGCCAATGGTAGGTGCCGGCCTGGTTTGATCGGCCGGAAGCACGATCGGCGCACCTTTCCCCAAGCTCAGACACCGGCCTGGTCTTTGGTGTCACAGGCGTCAGTACAATTTGGGTATGGATAGGCGTCCACCAATCCGGGCTCACGACCGCCATTGCCCGGCCGGGCACCCGCCGGCCACCGAGGGTGGCGAGGGCGCCGGCCAGCCCGCAGTGAGTGTTCTGTTTGGCGGCGCTGGTCGCCGCCATTCGCCGACCAAATTTCCCCAGATTTTTGGCGGCGAGTCAACGCTGAGGCCACATCGGATGGTAAAATAACCGCTATGGATAGGCGTTCATCTGAGGACGGATTCGAGCCCGAGCATGACGGTTCCCAGCGTCACGGCGCCGGGGACGGGCCGGCAACCGGCGGCGGCGGTGCCGGCGGGCTAGG
>CAYQMQ010000365.1:0-2475 GCA_964418395.1 uncultured Actinomycetota bacterium | reverse complement strand
TCCCTGACCGGTCAGTGGGCGCGGCGCTGCTGCCGCACGCCGGCGCGACGGCGCGCGCGATGGGCGCCGCGCTGGTCGCGGTGCTCGTGGCCGGGTTCGGGTGGATGGTGCTGCAGGCCTACGAGGCCACGGCGGGCGACGAGGCGCTGGGCCGGACGGGCGCCGGCCACGGCGGGATCCTGTCCGGTGCCACGCCCGGTGAGGGCCTGGGCGGCTCGATCGCGGCGGGTGACGGCGAAGCCGCGGTGTCGCTGGGCCAGCCCACGATGCCGTTGCGCCACGCCGACGCGAACCTCGCCGCCGCCCTCGCCGAGGAGCCCCCGGTGCTCGGGCCGGTGGTCAAGGCGGCCCGAACCCACGGGGTGGACCCGCGTCTGGCGGTGGCGGTGGCCTGGCACGAGTCGCGCTGGGACCCGAGCGCGCGCTCGCACGCCGGCGCGGTCGGGATGATGCAGGTCCAGCCCACCACCGTGAAGCGGGTCGCCCGGGAGATCGGCGAGCCGCTGACCCCCACGGACCCGGCCGACAACGCCACCGCCGGCGTGATCTATCTGAGCTGGCTGCAGGACAACTTCGACAGCACCCGCCGGGCGCTGATCGCCTACAACCAGGGCTCGAGGGCGCTGCGCGACGACGGGGCCTACCCCTCCGCCGAGCGCTACGCCGAGGCGGTGCTGGAGACGCGCACCCACCTCGAGCAGGCCGGCTGGAGGCCGCCGAGCGGGTCCCGGTGAAGTCCGCTCTTCGGGCGGGGCGAGGCCGCCGGCGTGGCGGGCTAGTCCACCCCGGGGTGTGACGCGAGCGGCATCCGGGGCATAATCCCGTCACGTCAAGCCCGCGGGCGGACTGCGAGGGGGACGACCAGATGAACCGCAACCGAGGCGGTGAGAGCGGCGCGCTGGTGGTGATCACCGGCGTGATCGCCGCGATCGTCGTGGTGCAGCTGATCCTTGCCGGCCTGGTGGTGGCCGCCGACTCGTGGGCGAAGGGGCTGCGCAGCGACGACATGCTGCTGCCCGGCACGGTGGTCGCCGGCGCGGACGTGGGCGGGATGCACGTCGACGAGGCCCGCGCTGCGGTGGAGGAGGCCGTGGCCGAGAGCCTGCGCGAGCCGATCACCGTGGACGCCGGCGAGCAGCGCTGGCAGGTGACCCCCGCCGAGCTCGGCGCCCAGCCCCGCTCGGACGACGCGGTGGAGGCCGCGCTCGCCGAGGCCAGCTCCAGCGGTCCGCTCAGCCTGGCGCGGGTCCGGTGGCTGGGGGGCGAGCTGGAGGTCGAGGCGCCGCTGACCGTCGACGAGGACCAGGTCGCCGCCACCGTCCGCGAACTCGCCGCCGACGTGCACCACAAGGTGCGCGACGCCACCTTGGCGTGGTCGGACGGTCGGGTGGAGCTCGTCGAGCACCGCCACGGCCAGGAGTTGTACCAGCCCCAGCTGACCCGCGACCTCATCGACGCCGTCCACGAGGGCGAGCGCGAGGTGGACGCCGAGGTGTTGCACCAGGAGGCGGCGGTGCGCACCGAGGACGTCCGGCCGCTGGTCGAGCCCGCCCAGCGCCTGGCCGAGCGGGCGTTGGCCCACGAGGTCCGCGTGGTGGCCGATGGCGCGCAGTGGCAGCTGACGCCCCGCGACGTGGGCGCCAAGCCGCGACTCGACGCGCTCGTGGCCGCCGAGCTCGACGACGGCCGCGACCTCGCCGCCGAGACCCCCGGCTCGCAGCGCGCCGCGCCGCTGGCGATCCCCGGCGAGGAGCTGGCCGCCCAGGTGGAGCGGTTCGCCGCCGAGGTGAACGTGGCCGCCCGCGACGCCCAGCTCGACTGGTCCAGCGGCTGGCTGGAGTTCGAAGAGCACCGCACGGGTGAGGCGGTGGACCGCGAGGCCGCCATCAACGCCCTCGAGCAGGCGCTGCACGGCGCCGACAGCCGGGTCGAGCTGGCGATGCGCCCGGTGCAGCCGGACACGACCATGGACGACTACGACAACGTGCTGTTCCTGCGCCAGGGCGAGCGGCGCCTGTACCACTACGTGAACGGCAACCGGGTTGCCGACTGGCCGGTGACCGTCGGCGCCGGCGGCAGCCCCACGCCCACCGGCATCTTCCATGTGGGCACCAAACGCCACCGCCCCACCTGGTACAACCCGGACCCGGACGGGTGGGGCAGCGACATGCCCGAGATGATCGAGCCCGGGCGGACCAACCCGCTGGGCCTGCGCGCGCTGAACTGGGTCAAAAACGGGCGGGACACCCTCATCCGCTTCCACGGCACCGCCGCGGAGTCCACGATCGGCACGGCCGGCAGCCAGGGCTGCGTGCGGCTGACCAACGACGACGTGCTCGAGCTCTTCGAGCGGGTTCCCTCCGGCACCACGATCGTCTCGGCCCGGGTGGGCTGAGCCCGGGGCCGCCGGCGTTCAGGCAGGGAGCCTGCGGCGCCGGGGCCGCGGCGCCCCGCGAGCCTGCGGCACCGGGGCCG
>CAYQMQ010000364.1:0-2479 GCA_964418395.1 uncultured Actinomycetota bacterium | reverse complement strand
CCGGCCAGGCGCGTCATCGTGTGCAGGTCCTTGGAGCAGGTAAAGCAGTGGGCCAGCAGCACGCTGCCGCGCGGCGTGCTGCTGGGCCGATGCAGCACGCCCGCCAACCGCGCGCCCGCGCCGCCGGCGAACCCGAACTCTTCGGTGGTGACCATCCGGCATCCCCCTCGATGACGATCCGCAGTGCGGTGACGGTCCGCAGGTCGATGACGGTCCGCAGTGCGGACCGACCGTAGCGCGGCCCTTTCTCACGCGGCCAATGCGGGTAGCCTTGCGCCCATACCTGACGGCCGGTACGGGGCTCGGCGCCCGCGCCCAACCGTCGAGGCCGGCCCGCCGACACTGAACGCCCAACCGAGGTTGCCATGGCCGAACAGCGCGACAGGCCACAGTTCGGGACGAACTACTGGGTCGTCGACGAGATGTATCGCCAGTACCTCGCCGACCCCGATTCGGTCGGCGAGTCGTGGAAGGACTTCTTCGCCGACTACGAGCCCTCGTCGGCGGCGGCCCAGTCGATGGCCGCCACGGGGGCGCCTCCCACCGCACCGGAGGAACCCGGCGCGCCCGCCCCCGGTGCCCGGCAACAGCCCCCCGAAGATGAGGATCGGCGGGGCGAGGAGCAACGGCGCGAGGAACAGCGAAGCGAGGAACAGCAGGGCGACGGCGACCGCGGCGGCCAGCAGGGCGACGGCGCTGCGGCCGCGACCGCCACCCCCGAGGGCGAAACGGCGGTTCGGCCGGCCCGCACCTCGCCACCGGAGGGCGCCACGCCGCTGCGCGGCGTCGCGTCCACCATCGCCCAGAACATGGAGGCCAGCCTCGAGGTCCCCACCGCCACCTCGATCCGCGAGATCCCGGCCAAGCTGCTCGAGGTCAACCGCCAGATCATCAACAACCAGCTGCGGCGCACCCGGGGCGGCAAGGTCAGCTTCACCCACCTGATCGGCTGGGCGGTGGTCAAAGGGCTGTGCCAGATCCCGGCCATGACGTCGATCTACCACGAGGTCGACGGCAAGCCCTACGTCCAGCGGCCCGAGCAGATCAACCTCGGCCTGGCCATGGACATCGACCGGGGCGATGGCACCCGCACGCTGCTGGTGCCCAACCTCAAGGGCGTCGAGCGCTTGAGCTTCGACGGGTTCTTCCGCGCCTACGAGGACGCGGTGCGCAAGGTCCGCGCGAACGAGCTCGACCCCGAGATGTTCGCCGGCACCACCGTCACGCTGACCAACCCCGGAACGGTGGGCACCGTCGGCAGCGTGCCGCGGCTGATGCAGGGGCAGAGCGCGATCGTCGGTGTCGGCGCGATCGGCTACCCGGCCGAGTACAAGGCCACCGACCCGCGCACGCTCGCCGAGCTCGGGGTGGGCAAGGTCATCACGCTGACCTCCACCTACGACCACCGCGTCATCCAGGGCGCCGAGTCCGGGCTGTTCCTGCAGCACGTCGAGGAGTGCCTGCTGGGCGAGCACGGCTTCTACGAGGACGTGTTCGACAGCCTGCGCGTGCCCTACGAGCCGGTCCGCTGGCGCCACGACGAGAACTCGACGTTCGGCGTGGACAGCGAGCAGCACCGCGCCGACAAACAGGTGGCGGTGCAAAAGCTCATCAACCAGTACCGCGTCCGCGGCCACCTGATCGCCAACCTCAACCCGCTGGCCCACACGTTCCAGCGGGTCCATCCCGAGCTCGACCCGGCCACCTACGGGCTGACGATCTGGGACCTCGACCGGGAGTTCGCCACCGGCGGCGTCGCCGGCACCGAGCGGATGACCCTCGGCGCGCTGCTCGGGCTGTTGCGCGACGCGTACTGCCGCACGATCGGCGTGGAGTACATGCACTCCTCCGAGCCGGAGGAGAAGCAGTGGATCCAGGAGCGCGTCGAGGGCGTGCGCCCCGAGCTCGACGTGGAGCAGCAGCGCCTGATCCTGTCACGGCTCAACGCCGCCGAGGCCTTCGAGAAGTTCCTGCACACCAAGTACCTGGGCCACAAGCGCTTCTCGCTGGAGGGAGCGGAGAGCACGATCCCGATGCTGGCGAGCCTGCTCGACGTCGCCGCCGACGCCGGCATCCGCGAGTCGGTCATGGGCATGGCCCACCGCGGCCGCCTCAACGTGTTGACCAACATCCTGCACAAAAGCCACGACAAGATCTTCCGCGAGTTCGAGGGCGACATCGACCCGGAGGCGGTGCAGGGCTCGGGCGACGTCAAATACCACCTGGGCACGGTCGGCAGCCACAAGTCACCGGCGGGAGCCAAGATCTCCGTCACGCTGTCGAGCAACCCGAGCCACCTCGAAGCGGTCGACCCCGTGGTGCAGGGCATGGCCCGCGCCAAGCTCGACCGTCTCGGCGCCGGCAGCGAACAGCTCGAGCAGGGCTCGCCGATCCTGCCGATCCTGGTGCACGGCGACGCGGCGTTCGCCGGCCAGGGCGTGGTCCAGGAGTGCTTCACCCTGAGCCAGCTGCGCGGCTA
>CAYQMQ010000363.1:0-2481 GCA_964418395.1 uncultured Actinomycetota bacterium | reverse complement strand
ACGACCTCTTCGGCGCCCTCGGCGCGCTGGTCGGCACGCGCCGACAGGTCCTCGAGGCGGGACTCGGCCGCGGCGATCTCCTGATCGAGGTCCTCCAGCCGGGACTGGGCCTGCAGGTACTCCTCGACCGCGCGCTGGTGACGCTCCTCGATCTCCTGCAGCCGTTGCTCGGCGTCGCGGATGTCGTCCCGGTCGGGCTGAGCCAGCGCCGTGGGAGAAGTGAGCATGGAGGCCACGAGCCAGACGAGCGCCAGCGCGGCGGCGGCACCTGCCGCGCTCACCAGGACAGCCCGTGCCCGCATCCGATTCGGCCTTCCGTCATCGTGCCCACGGGACGGACGGCCAAGCTCCGCATCCCCGCGCGTCACTGTCGCTCCCAAGTCGGGCGCCCACGATTGCTGCCCGGTGTTCCGGCCCGCACAGCCGGCTGGCAATGATCGCAGCCCACTCCGGCATGTGCCACCCTGACCACTTGGCCAGGGGGTGGCCTGTCCTACCGCCGGGCCAGGTCCCCGGCCAGGAAGGCCTCGAGCATGGCGACGACCGCGCGGGGCTGTTCCACGGTGAGCGAGTGGCCCGCCGCCGGGATCCGCTCCAAGCGGGCGTCGGCGATCTCTGCGGCGAGGCGGTCGCTGTGTGGTGGTGGCGTGGCCACGTCCTCGTTGCCCACCGCCACCAGGGTGGGGGCGTGGATCGCCGGCAGCTCATGGACCACGCCGGGGCGGTCGATCACGCCGCGAACCGCCTTGTGGACAGACCGGCGATTGCCGGTGAGCCGGTCACGCCAGATCTGCCGCTCCAGGCTCCGAGCCGGGTCGGACAGGAACGTGTGCCCGAACATGACCCGCATCGCGCGGTCGGCGACCGGGCGGAGCCCCGCCACGCGCGCCACCGCGGCAAGCGCTGCGTACTGGCGTCGGCGCTCGGTCGGCTCGGGGTCGGCGGACGTGGCCAACAGCGCGAGGGACCGCACGAGGCCGGGATGGCGGGCGGCCAGGCGCAGCGCCACGAACCCGCCCATCGAGAGCCCGCACACGTGCACCGGGCCGAGATCGAGCGCCTCGATCAACGCGACGGCGTCCTCATAGCACGTTTCGATCGGCACCGAGCGGCCGTGGGGGATGGCGCTGCGGCCTTGTCCCCGGTGGTCGTAGGCCACGCACCGGTAGCGGTCACGCAGCGCCGCGACCTGCGCGTCGAACATGCGGGCGGACCACAACAGCCCGTGGCTGAAAAGGATCGTCTCGCCGGTTGAGCCCGGCCCTGAGTCCTCCACGTGCAGTTCGGTGCCGTTGACGGCGAGGCGCGGCATGGCGACGGCTCCTGGGACCGGCCACGGCGGGCGTGGGACGTGGGCGCGGCGGGCGGGGCGGGGCGGCGGCGGAGTGTAGCGAGGGACCGGGTCGAATGGAATCGGCTGAGCTCGTGACCGGGCGTGTGTCACCTACTGCAGCCATGTTCAAGTTATTCGACACACCGAGTCAGCCGAGCGCGCGCCGGGGCAGGCGGCAGGCCACCACCCAGTTCGGCGCGTCGACCACCTCGGCGATGGCGAGGTCGGCGGCCACCGAGCACAGCGCGTAGGCACGGTCGGGCTCGATGCCGGCCACGATGCCGAGGCGCTCGATCATCGCGCGGGTGGCGTCGCGGGTGGCGGCGAGCAGATCCGGGCCGACGCCGGTGGTGGCCATCACGCCGTCGGCGACCTCCTCGCCGCGTGGCGGGCCGGCGGTGTCGTAGGCCGGGGCGGCCGGCGCGGCGCCCTTGGCCACGTCCACGGTGATCGCCACGGTGGCCGGGGCCTCGATCGCGGTGCCACACACCTCGCCGTCGCCCTGGGCGGCGTGGGTGTCGCCGATCGACAACAGCGCGCCGGGCACCTCCACCGGCAGGCGCAGCGTCGTGCCGGCGCACAGCTCGCGGGTGTCGAGGTTGCCGCCCACGTGGCGCGGCGGGATCTGGCTGTGGCGGCCGGGCTCGGCCGGCGCCACGCCGATCGTGCCGACGAACGGGCGCAGCCACACGCGCGCGCCGCCGCCGGGCAGCTCGGCGGGCTCGCGCGCCGAGGGGTCCAGCGTCCAGTGCAGCAGCCGGGGTTCGGGGAACTCGTCGGCGAGCAACCCGAAGCCGGGGATCAGCCCGGTCCATCCCCACGCCCGCCCCGCCGACTGGCCGGGCCCGGTGGCCAGCGAGACGTCGTCGAGGCGCACCACGAGGGCGTCGCCGGGTTCGGCGCCGTCGACGAACACCGGGCCGGTTGTCGGGTTGACCCGGGCGGGGTCCATCTCGGTGAGGGCTCCGTCGGGCGAGCCCGGCCCGAGCTGGCCGTCGGAGGCGTCCAGGCACGCCAGCTCGACGGTCTCGCCAGGGCTGACGTGGACGGCCGGCTCGAGGTCGCGATCCCAGCCGGCGTGGCGTTGAGCGGCGTGGAGCGTGTGACGGGGTGGCACCGAGCAGGACCTCTGCCGCGATCGGGAGGGG
>CAYQMQ010000362.1:0-2481 GCA_964418395.1 uncultured Actinomycetota bacterium | reverse complement strand
TCGGCTGGTGGCTGTTCCGCCGCCGGGCCGTGACGTTCGCCAAGGAGGTGTGAGGTGGCCCGCCGCCAGGCCAGCGCCGACGCCGCCGTCGACGCCAGCGCCGACCGGTTCGCCCTGGACGTGCGCGGGCTGCACGAGGTCTTCCGCGTGTGGTACGAGCGCCGCCCGGGCCTCAAGGAGCGCCTGTACCGCTTCAAGCGGGCGAACTACCGCAACTTCCACGCCCTGGACGGCATCGACCTGCAGGTCCGCCACGGCGAGAGCGTCGCGCTGATCGGCCACAACGGCTCGGGCAAGTCGACGCTGTTGAAGGTGCTGGCCGGCATCCTGCCGCCCGACGCCGGCCAGGTCCGCGTCAACGGGCGGGTGGCCACGCTGCTCGAGCTCGGCGCCGGCTTCCACGAGGAGCTCACCGGCCGCGAGAACATCTACCTCAACGGCGCGATCCTGGGGCTGAGCTCGGACGAGATCGACGCCGCGTTCGACGCGATCGTCGACTTCGCCGGCATCCGCCCGTTCCTCGACCAGCCGGTGCGCAACTACTCGTCGGGCATGTACGTGCGGCTGGGCTTTGCGATCGCGGTGCACGTGGACCCCGACATCCTGCTGGTCGACGAGGTGCTCAGCGTCGGCGACGCCACCTTCCAGGAACGCTCGCTGACCCAGATGCGCAGCTTCGGCGAGCGCGGCAAGACCGTGGTGCTGGTCAGCCACGACCTGGGCTCGGTCCGCGCGCTGTGTGAACGGACCGTGGTGTTGCACCACGGGCGCATCGCCTTCGACGGGCCCACCGACGAGGCCGTCGAGGCCTACGAGGCGCTGCTGGCCGAGGGCGACGCCGACCAGCTGCCCGACCCCACCGCCGCGCCGCCGGACGATCCCGGCCGCAGCGGCGACTTCCGCGCGCGCATCACCAAGCTGGTCGCCCGCGCCGGCGAGCAGACCCGGACGGTGGCCAGCGGCACCGCCCAGCTGGGGCCCGCCCCGACCGGCACCACCGTCACGCTCGAGGTCGACGTCACCGCCCGCGCCGATCTCGTGGCCCAGGGCGGGTTGAGCGTCGGCGTCAACGTCCGCCGCCCCGACGTGCAGCCCACCATCTACGAGACCCGCACCAGCTGGCGGGTCACCTATGTGGCCCCGCCGCCGGAGGGCGCCTCGCTGACGGCCACGATCGAGCTCGACGCCGGGCTGCTCACCGGCAGCTACCTGCTCGATCTGCAGGTGACCGGCGCCGAGAGCGGCGCGCTGCACGACCGGTGGGCCGACGCCGTCGAGCTCGTGGTGGAGGGGCCCGGCCACGACTTCGGCATCGCGCCGCTGTCCGCCCGGTTCGGCGTGCACAACCCCGACGGCGTGTGGCCGGCGGAGAGCCTGCCGCCGCCGATGAGCGAGGGCGGGCCGCGCCATCACCCCAAACGCGACGGCGAGCGCGACAGCGGGCGCGACAGCGCGGGCGATCCGGCGTCGGAGCGACGGTGAAGGTCACCGCCGGCATCATCACCTGGAACAGCGGTCCGGCCCTCGACGGGGCCGTGACCAGCCTGACCGGGCAGACCCACCGCGACCTGGACGTGGTGGTGGTCGACAACGGCAGCGCCGACCGCTCGGCCGAGCGCGCCCGCGCCCACGAGGGCGTGCGGGTGATCGCCAACCCCGGCAACCGGGGCTTCGCCGGCGGCGCCAACCAGCTGGTCGCCGCGGCGGTCGGGAGCGGCAGCGACGCGCTGCTGCTGTGCAACCCGGACGTGCGCCTCGAGCACGACTACGTCGAGCGGGCGGTGGCCGCGTTGGCCGCCGACGACGGCCGCGCGGCGGTGCAGGGCCGGCTGTGGCGGTTCGCGCCGGGCCAGCCCATGCCGCCGCCGGCGCAGCGGCTGCTGGACACCACCGGCCACGTGGCGTTTCGCACGCGGCTGTTCCGCAACCGCGGCGAGGGCCAGCCCGACGACGGGCGCTACACCTCCGGGGAGGTGTTCGGCGTCTCGGGGGCGGTGGCGCTGTACCGGCTCGACGCGCTGGCCGACGTGGCCGTGGACGGCGAGGCGTTCGACCGCGAGCTGTTCGCCTACTGGGAGGACGTCGACCTCGACTGGCGCCTGCAGCTGCGCGGCTGGCGGGCGTGGTACACCGCCGACGCCTGCGGGTGGCACGAGCGCGGCGGCGCCGGGCCGCGGCGCTCACCCATGGTGGAACGGCTCAACTTCGTCAACCGCTTCATGGTCATCGCCAAGAACGACGATCCGGCCGCGCTGACCCGGGCGCTGCCCGGCGTGGCGCTGACCACCACGCTCAAAGCCGGCGAGCTGGCGTTGACCGTGCCCAGCGCGTTCCTGCGCTCGATCCCCGCGCTGGGCGGGCTGCGGTCCGCGCTGGCCCAGCGCCGGGTGGTGCAGGGGCGGGCCACGGTGGACCCGGCCGCGGTCGTCGACCGCTGGTTCGCCCCGTTCCACTACGGCGACTGGGTGCGCGGCTACGTGC
>CAYQMQ010000361.1:0-2497 GCA_964418395.1 uncultured Actinomycetota bacterium | reverse complement strand
GGTGGCGGTGTCGTGGCCACCGTCCAGCGGACCGGCGGCCGATGCCACGGCGAACACGCCCGCCACGACCGCCACCATGGCTACCCACCGGCGCGACCGCCGAGCAGCCAGCGCCAGCAGCGCCGCGCCGACGGCGAACGGGAAAAGGGTTGTCAGGATCACCTTGACGACGCCTACCTCCAGGTTCGGGTCGCCGAGTGCCGGGTTGACGACGAAGCTGGCGTCCGCCGCACGTCCGATTCCCCACAGCGCCACGTTGACCACGGTCGCCGCCACGGCGCCGATCGTGGTGGCTCGGGCGAGCGCGCGATTCCGCGGAGCAATGTTCGTTGGTGATGAGGTGGTCGTCGAAGCAGTGTCCATGGTCTTCTCCTCCGTGCAAATGTGACACCGCCCGTCAGATCGTCGAACGTGAGCTCGGACCAGATGGCTCGGGTTTCGCAGCCCTCCCTCGACGCCTTCCAGATCACGTTCGGGATCGCGCCAACCGCCGGCGGCGTCGGGGTGAGGTGGTTCGTGGGTGGCTCAGGCGGGTGGGCGCACGGCGGTGAGTTTGTCGGGGTTGCGGAAGACGTAAAGGCCGGTGACGCGGTCTTCGTCGACGTCGATGCTGACCACGGTGGGCCCGTCGGCGGTGGTCACGATCGCCCCGGGCGCGGCGTTGACGCGGACGGGACGGATGTCCGCGTCGGGTTCGCGGGCGGTGACGCCGGCGACGAACCGGGCGATGCGGTCGGCGCCGGCGACGGTGCGGCGGGCCGCGGTGGCCTTGCCGCCGCCGTCGGTGACGAGCTCGGCGTCGGGGTGCAGGACGGCTAGGAGGCCGTCGAGGTCGCCGTGGCGGGCGGCGGCGAGGAACCGCTCGGCGACCTCGTCCGCGCGGGCGGGGTCGGCGGGCCGGCGGGGCCGGCGGGCTTGGACATGGCCGCGTGCGCGGGCGACGAGTTGACGGCAGGCGGCCTCGCTGCGGTCGAGAATGTCGGCGAGCTCGTGGTAGGGATAGTCGAAGACGTCGTGGAGCACGAGCGCGGCCCGCTCGGCGGGGGAGAGGACCTCGAGGGCGACGAGGAAGGCGACGCGCACCGACTCGGCGAGTTCGACGTCGTCGGTGGCGTCGTCACCGGTGGCCAGCAGCGGCTCGGGCAGCCACGGACCGACGTAGGCCTCGCGGGCGCGTCGCGCGGCACGCAGCGTGTCGAGACAGCGGTTGGTGGTCATCCGGATGAGGTAGGCGGCGGGTCGCTCGATGGCGTCCGGGTCGACGTTCTGCCAGGCCAGCCAGACGTCCTGGAGGACGTCCTCGGCGTCGGCGACGCTACCCAGCATCCGGTAGGCGACCGCGAACAGCCGGCCGCGCTCGGCCTCGAAGATCTCGGTCATGCCGGCGATCCCTCGGGCAGCGGGCAGGAGGCCGCGGCGGCGAACCCCTGCGGGGCCACGCCGAGCGCCCGGTTGGCGCGGGCGCGGGCGTTCTCGTGGCCGATCGCGGCGGCAAGCTCGACGGTCGCTTCGGCGCCAAAGCGGGCCACGACCGCGTCGACGAGATCGGCCGGCACCGCTGCGGGGGTGGCGGTCATCGCGTCGGCAAAGGACAGCGCAAGCCGCTCGTGGTCGTCGAACCGCTCGCTGTCGCGCCAGCGGGCCAGATCGCGGATCTGCTCGCCGGTGACCCCTGCGTGGGCGGCGGTCGCCGACAGGAGGTCGCTGCAAAACGCGCACTCGACCAGCGTCGCGGCGCGCAGCTGTGCGAGCGCGCCCACACTCGCCGGCACCAGCCGCGTGCGCTGATGCGCCGCGTCGCCGGCCATGCGCGCGAGCGCGACCCTCGGGACCCGGGCAGCGACCTGCCACGCGTTGGGCACCGCCCCCAGCCGTCGGCGGGCCGCGGCGAACCCCAGTCGCAGCAGCAGGTTGCGCGGCGATGCTTCGATCCCGGCGATACGACCGCTCGCCGACGCAGGTTCCGGTGTCGTGTTCGCCCCTCCGGCGCCGGGGCGCGATCTAGCCTGGGGCCTCACCGAGCCGGTGCGGTCCCCAACGGCGATGAGGGCGAGGAGCGCGAGCGCGACCGTGACCCCACCGGCAAGCGGCAGCCACGTCAGCGTCTGCTCGACCGGGCTCAGCGTCTCCGGCGGGTGAGCCACGTGGTAGGCCAAGTGCGGCACGGCGTGGGTGAAGTAGCCAGCTAGCGCCACCAGCCGCACGCTCCGCGACGAGGTCCACGCCGCCGCGGCGAGGACGATGCCCGTCGCGGCGAGCCCCGCCCCGGCGTCAAGCGCCAGATGATGGTTGAACCACCCGTCGGCGGCAATCCACGGCGACCCGACCCCGGGAAACGTCGTGTAGAAATGCCGCGGCGCCGCCAGTGCCCACACCCCCGGAACCAGTTGGCCCACCGCAAGCACCGCGAGACCTGAGCGCACCCACCGCATCACACACACCTCCTGTCCGGAACCGCCTTCACCCCCTCGACGAGACGCCCGCCACGCCTGTGACA
>CAYQMQ010000360.1:0-2500 GCA_964418395.1 uncultured Actinomycetota bacterium | reverse complement strand
CCGAGGCCGTGGACGCGGCGCTGGCCGACGTCGCCAAGGCCGCCGAAGGCGACGAGAACCTGCTGCCGGTCGTGAAGGAGGCGCTGCGGCGCATGGCCACCGTGGGCGAGGTGTGCGACGCGCTGCGTGGGGTGTTCGGCCAGCACCATCCCGCCGACACCCTCTGAGCCGGGGCGCCGCCCGCCCCGCCCTTCGCCGCGTCACCCCCTCCCATTAATCCGACACGGATTCCGCCCGGGTGGAGCCAGTGTCGGACTAAGAGCTCCGCCTACTCCGAGGGGGCGGCGGGCGGGCCCAGCAGGCGCTGCAGCGCCGCGGTGGTGGCGGGAGCGGCGGCGAGCTCGCCGGCGGCCCAGGCACGTCGGAGATCATCGACCGTGTCGAGGTCGTGACGCGGGGCGAGCGTCGCCGCGGTCAGGCCCGCGTCGCCGGCGCGGGCGAGCGTCTGGGTCAGCACCCGGTCGGTGCCCATGTCGACGCCGGCGAACAGCTCCGGGGTGGGGCGGTGGGTGACCAGCAGCGTGTAGCCGCCGTCGCGGGCGGGGCCGAGCACCACGTCGGCGTGATCGGCGCGTGCCACGGCCTCGGTCAGCAGGCCCGGGTCGACGGTCGGCACGTCCCCGCCCAACAGCACGAGCCGGTCGAGCCCGGCGGCGAACAGGTCCCGCTGGCACGCGACCAGGCGCGTGCCGAGGTCGTGGCCGCGCTGTGCCAGCATCGCCGGACCGGGGCCCAGCACGGCGCGCACCGCGTCAACCGGGCCCGCATACACCACCCACGCGGGCAGGCCCGCCGCCCGGACGGTGGCCGCCACGTCGGCCATCATCGCCTCGGCCAGCTCGCAGGCCTGGGCGGGCGACAGCGGCGGGCACAGGCGCGTCTTGACCTCGCCGGCCACCGGCGCTTTGAGCAGCAGCGCGACGCCGGTGGCCATCGCCGCGAGCGTAGCGCTGCTACGGATCCACCAGCACCCCGGGGTTGAGGCGCCCGTGCGGATCGAAGGCGCGCTTGATCGCGCGCAGCGCCGCCACGCTCTCGGGGGAGCGGGCTCGCTCGAGCCAGCGGCGCTTGGCCACCCCCACGCCGTGCTCGGCGCTGATCGAGCCGCCGGCGGCCACCACGCGCTCCAGCACGGCGTCCTCGGCCCGCTCACCGACGGCCTCGTCGGTGTCCAGCAGCTGCACGTGCAGGTTGCCGTCGCCGAGGTGGCCGAACGTCGCCACGCGCGCGCCCGGCGCCACCGCCGCCACCGCGCCCGGCAGCGCCGCGGCGAGGTCGGGCAGCGCGGCAGGCGGCACGGCGACGTCGAGCTTGCGCACCGGCCGTCCGCTGGCGGCGGCCTCCCTCGCGATCGCCTCGGTGGCCGCTTCGCGGTGGGCCCACAGCGCTTGGCGCTCGGCCGGCTCGACGCCCACCGCCGTCTCGCCGGCGTCCACGTCGGCCAACGCCGCGGCCAGCGGCTCCACCAGATCACCCTCACCGGCCAGCTCGACCAACAGCCACGGTCCCGCGCCGGCCACCCGGTCGAGCCCCCCGTGGGCGGCCACCAGCGCCGCGGCGGCCTCGTCGACCCACTCGACGGCGCGCAGCCCGGGCGCGGCCCGGATCCGCGGCAGGGCGGCGACGGCGCCGGCCAGCGACACGCCCGGCACCAGCGCCACCGCCCGGCCGGCCGGCTCGGGCACCAGCCGCACCGTCACCTCGGTGATCACCCCGAGCGTGCCCTCGCTGCCCACTATGAGGCCCACCAGGTCGTAGCCGGTGTTGTCCTTGCCGAGGCCGTGGTGCTCGTCCAGGATCGAGCCGTCGGCCAGCACCGCCACGAGGCCGGCGACCTGGGCCCGCATCATCCCGTGGGAGACCACGTGCACGCCACCGGCGTTGGTGGCCGCCATCCCCCCGATCGTGGCGGTGTCGCGGGAGGCCAGGTCGACGCCGACCGCCAGCCCGTGCCGCCGCACGTGGCCCTGCACCGCCGCGAGGGTGGCGCCGGCGCCCACCCGCGCCTGCGCCTGGGCCGGCTCCACCTCCCCGAGCCCGTCGAGGCGGGTGGTGGCCATCACCACCGCCCCCGCGTCAGGGCCGGTGGAGCCGGATGCCGTTGCCGCGCACGGCACCGACCCGCCCACGAGCCCCGTGTTGCCGCCCTGGGTGGCCACCGCCGCGCCCGCGTCGGCGCACGCACGCATCACGGCGGCGGCCTCCCGCGTCGATCCCGGCCGCACCACCGCGCGGGCCCGGCCGTGCCAGCGGCCGGTCCAGTCGGTCTCGGCGGTGGCGCGCACGTCGGGGCTGTCCAGCACGTGCTCGACGCCCACGACGTCGGCGAGGCGGGTCAGCAGCTCGTCAGCCATCGCGCGGGCCGGTCATGGTGGCCGGCGATCCTACCGCCGCGGGCGACGGCTTCTACGATCGCTGCGATGTCCGATCCCGCCAGCGTCCCCAGCGGCGCGACCCCGGCGTCCGCGTCGGCGCGGCGACGCCGTCCGCGGGCGCGGAC
>CAYQMQ010000359.1:0-2517 GCA_964418395.1 uncultured Actinomycetota bacterium | reverse complement strand
TCTCGTAGTGGGCGCGCGGGTTGGCCGCGTTGCCGTACTGGAACGGCATGACGATCTCGGGGTCGTCGGCGGCCATCTCGCGGGCCACGCGCACCGCGCCGTTGGAGCCCTCGTCGGCGGGGCTGTAGACGAGGTCCACGCCGTAGGCGGTCAGCAGCTGGGTGCGCTCGGCGGAGGTGTTCTCCGGCATCACGCAGGTGAGCTTGTAGCCGCGCGGGGCGCAGATGGCGGCCATGGCGATGCCGGTGTTGCCGCTGGTCGGCTCGAGGATGCGGCTGCCCTGGTGGAGGCGGCCCTCCGCCTCAGCGGCGTCGAGCAGGTACTTGGCGACGCGGTCCTTGACCGACCCGGTCGGGTTGGCCCCCTCGAGCTTCAGGTACAGCTCGTAGCCGTCCGGCGACAGCTTCGGCAGACCGACCAGCGGCGTGTCGCCGACGGCCTGACTGACGTCGGGGAAGCGGGCCACGGTGCTCCTTGTGGGCTCGGGGTGGGCTGGTTCAGCCGCCCGCCACGGCCGGCAGGATCGACACGGTGTCGCCCTCGGACAGCCGCGTGTCGATGCCGTCGAGGAAGCGGGCGTCCTCGTCGTTGACGTAGACGTTCACGAACTTGGCGAGGTCGCCGTCGTCGCTCACGATCTTGGGTTTCAGGCCCTCGTGGCGAGCTTCGAGATCGTCGATCAGCTCGCGCAGCGTGTCGCCCTCGGCGGGCACGGCTCTGGCGCCGTCGGTGTGGGTGCGCAACACCGTTGGAACACGGACTTCGATGCTCATCCTGGCAGCCTTCTCACGGTCGGTTCACGGTTATCGGGGGTTGTCGGGGGTCGTTGGCGGGGGCCGTTGTCGGTCAGCGCGCGCCGGCCGGCGCCGGGGCGCCATCGATGTGCAGCGCGCGCTCGGTGATCTTGCCGCGCACGATGTCGAACGCGCGGATGATCGGATCGTCGTCCTGCAACGAGCAGATCAGGTAGACGGCGTCGGGGTAGGTGGCCAGCTCCACGTCGGTGGGCGACGGGAAGGCCTCGGTGTGGGTGTGGGTGTGATAGATCGCCAACAGGTCGAGCTCGCGGTCGTCCATGTCGTTGAAGGCGTGCAGCATCGCCTTGGGCTCCATGGAGTAGTAGGTCATCGACCGCGCCACGTTCGGGATCCGGTACAGCGCCTGGACCTGCGCCGGCCTCGCGCCGTCGCCCTCGCCGCTTTCCGGCCGACCCCGCAGACCGGCGAGCAGCCCGCAGACCTCGTAGGGGAAGTCGCTGCGGCCGTGCTCGACGATCTCGTCGAACGTGGCGCGGTCCAGGTCGAAGCGTCCCCACCTCTCTGCCTTCGTCATGGCAGCCAGGCTAGCCTTCCCCCACCGGACAATGGCCTAGTTGAAACGGTGCGAACTCGCATGGAGCCCGGGATGCTGGACGAACTGGCCGACCACGTGCGACGCGCCGAGGGCAACGCGGTGGCGCTGACCGGTGCCGGCGTCTCGGTGGCCAGCGGCATCCCCGACTTCCGCAGCCCGACGGGGATCTGGTCGCGCTACGACCCGGCGGAGTACGCCCACATCGCCGCGCTCGAGCGCGACCCCGAAGCGGTGTGGGGCTTTCTGTGGGAACTCGACGAGCTGCTCGCCGGCGCCGAGCCCAACGCTGGCCACACCGCGCTCGCCGAGCTGGAGGCCGCCGGCTGGCTGCGTTCGGTGATCACCCAGAATCCCGACGGGCTGCACCAGCGAGCCGGCAGCACCACCGTCCATGAGATCCACGGCACCGGCACCACGTTGTCCTGCCTGGTGTGCGACCACCGCCTCGAGCGGCGGGATCTGGACGCCACCCCGCCGGCACCGCCCACTTGCCACGTGTGCGGCGGGGTACTGCGACCGGACGTGACGTTCTTCGGCGAGCCACTGCCCGAAGCCGAGATCGCCGCGGCCCGTACCGACTGCGCCGAGTGCGACGTGCTGCTGGTGGTGGGCACGTCGGCCGAGGTGGAGCCGGCTGCGAGCCTGCCGCGGATCGCCCGCGACGCGGGCGCAACCGTCTGGGAGATCAACCCGACGCGCTCGGAGTGGCTGCCGGCCCACCACCGGATGGCCGGCCGGGCCGAGGAGACCCTGCCGTTGCTCACCGATCGGCTGACAGCCGGGTGAGGTGCCGATTCGGCAGTCTCACCCCCTGGCTACCCTCTCTGGACATGGGTTCGCGATCGGGTCTTGCGGTTTTCCCCAGCTGTTGGGGGCGGTTCCATTGGAGCGGCGCCGACATCGGATACATTACCGGGTATGGATAGAGGTTCTGGCAACGACGGATGTGAGCCCGACGGATTCGACCACCGTCACGGTCGCGGTGGCGGCGGTGATTCGTCGCCGGCGGCGGCGGGTGGTGAGGGTGGCGGCCAGCCCGCCGAGGCCGCGGCCGCTGACGGCGGCGACGACGGGGTCGGTGGTGGCGATGTCGAGGCGGGCAAGCTGGCGCGGCTGATCGAGGCGGTGGGCATCGCTGAGCGGCATGTGGCCGAGGCGGTGGTG
>CAYQMQ010000358.1:0-2526 GCA_964418395.1 uncultured Actinomycetota bacterium | reverse complement strand
CCTCGTCGACGGTGTAGCCGGCGAACGCCGCGCGCCGGGCCCGCTCCTCGCTCTCGTGGCCCATGGACGCCCACACGTCCGTGGCCACCACGTCGGCGCCCGCGACCGCCTCGGCGGGACCGGACGCCACCGCGATCTCGCCGCCGTGGGCCTCGGCCAGCGCGCGGGTCGCCGCCAACCGCTCGGACCCGAGGCCATAGCCGCCCGGCGACGCCAGCCGCACGCGCATCCCGGCCATCGCCGCGGCGGTAGACAGCGAGGCGGCCACGTTGTTGCCGTCCCCGACCCACGCGACCGTGCGCCCGGCGAGCTCGCCGCAGCGCTCGCGGATCGTGTGGAGGTCGGTGAGCGCCTGCAGCGGGTGCTCCTCGTCGGACAGCAGGTTGACGACGGGGATCGAGCTGGCCGCGGCGAGCTCGATGAGCCGGTCGTGGCCGAAGGTGCGCACGCACAGCACGTCCAGATACCCCGACAGGACGCGGGCGGTGTCGGCCACGGGCTCGCCCCGGCCGAGCTGCAGCTCGGCGGCCGACAGCACCACCGGGTGGCCCCCCAGGTCGACGACGGCGACCTCGGTGGACACCCGCGTGCGCGTCGAGGGCTTCTCGAACAACAGCCCGACGGTCCGCCCGGCCAGGGGCCGGTCCAGCGCGGCGCGGTCGCGCTTGTGGGCGTCGGCGGCGTCCAGCAGGGCCGGCAACGCCTCGGCGTCCAGGTCGTCGGCGGCCAGCAGGTGACCCGGCCGCGCGGCGGTGGGCGCGGCGCTGGCGCTCATGCGAGGCCCGCCTCGCTCATACCGCGTCCCCGGCCTCGGCGGCCAGCGCTGTGACCCGCTCGGTGAGCTCGTCAACGTCGAAGGGCTTGTCGAACACGCGGTCGTCGCCGAGGCGCTCCCGCGCCGCGTCGGCGGCGTCGGGCTTGCCGGTCACCACGATCACCGCGATGTCGCTGTGCTCCTCGGCGAGCTCGTCGAGAACCCGCAACCCCCCGACGTCGGGCATCATGATGTCCAACACCAGCACCGCCGGCTTGTGGCTGCGCAGCTTGACCAGGCCCTCCAGGCCGTCGCGCGCCGAGATCACCCGGCAGTCGGCCGCCTCCAGCACCGTCTCGATCAGCGTGCGCACGCCCGCATCGTCCTCGACCACCAGAACCGTCCGATCGGTGGGTGCGCTCACATCAGCCCCTTCCGCCGTCATCGCGCACGTCGTCGAGCGCCGCCGTCAGCCGTTGGACGGCAAGGTCGACGAGTTCGTCGTCGACGGTCAGCGGCGGTGCAAGCCGCACCGCGTCGGGAGCGACCGCGTTGACGATCAGGTTGTGCCCCCGCGCGGCCGCGACCACGTCGCCGGCCCGCTCGTCCGCCAGCACCAGGGCCTGCAACAGGCCCTGGCCACGGGCGTCGACGACATCGTCGCGCTCCGCGGCGAGCGCGTCCAGCCCGTGTCGCAGCCAAGCGCCCCGGCCGCGGGCGTTGGCCACCAGCCCGTCACGCTCGATCACGTCGATGACGGTGTTGGCGGCGGCGCACACCACCGGCCCGCCCCCGAAGGTGGTGGCGTGATCGCCGGGACCGAAGGCGCCGGTGGCCTCGCCGCGGGCGACCATGGCGCCGATCGGCAGCCCGTTGGCCAACGCCTTGGCCAGACACACCACGTCGGGGGCGACCCGCACCGGGCTGGCCCGGCCGGTGGCAACGGGCTGCTCGGCAACCGGCTCCTGGAACCCGTACCAGCTGCCGAGCCGACCCAGGCCGGTTTGGACCTCGTCGACCACCAGCAGCGCGTCGTGGCGGTCGCAGGCGGCGCGGGCGGCCTCCAGCACATCAGCGCGCAGCGGCCGGACGCCGCCCTCGCCCTGCACCACCTCCAGCCACACCGCGCACACATCGTCGTCGACCGCGGCGGTCAGCCCGGCCGGGTCGTCGAAGCCGACGTGGGTGACCCACTCCCCCAGCGGCTCGAACGGCGCGTGCTTGGCGGGGTTGCCGGTGGCCGCCAGGGTAGCCAGCGTGCGGCCGTGGAAGCCGCCGGACAGCGCCACGACCCGAACCTTGTCGTCGTCGCGGGCCTTGCCCCAGCGGCGGGCGAGCTTGAGCGCCGCCTCGTTGGCCTCCGCGCCCGAGTTGCACAGGAACGCCTTGCCGTCGGGCCAGCCCAGCGTGCGTTGCAGCCGCTCGGCCAGCGCGATCTGGGGCTCGGTGTAGAACAGGTTGGACGTGTGCACCAGGCGGCGGGCCTGGTCCGCGACGGCGTCGGCCACCTCGGGGTGGGCGTGGCCCAGGCTGGTCACCGCCAGCCCGGAGAGGAAGTCGAGGTGCTCGGCGCCGTCGCTGTCGACCAGCCACGGTCCGTGGCCCGAGACGATCGCGAGGGGGTTGCGCCCATAGGTCGGCAGCAGGGCGTTGGCTTCGCGCGCGGCCAGATCAGCCTGGTCGACGCCGGTCCGATCGGCTCCGGTCGCGGTCATGGCTGCTCCTCGGTCGGTGCGACGATCATCGTGCCGACGCCCTCGTCGGTGAAGATC
>CAYQMQ010000357.1:0-2528 GCA_964418395.1 uncultured Actinomycetota bacterium | reverse complement strand
CGCGCTCGAGCGCAGCGAGGGCGTCGACGCGGTCGCCGTGGTGTGGGAGGACGAGCAGGCCAGCCTCGGGCAGGCCGCGCGCGGCGCGACCCAGATCCTGGACGCGTGGCAGGCCGATGTCGCGCTCAGCGCCGTCGCCCACCCCGGCGCGTTCACCGATCAGCAGGCGGGCCGGCGCTTCTTCGGTGTGGAGGGCGACCGCCTCGAGGTGGGCTCCGGGCTGCGCGAACGCATCGTGGAAGACGTGGTGCCCGAGCCGGCCGGCGAGAACGACTGGACCGCCGCCCTGCTGGCCGCGATCGACGAGCTGGAAGCCGAGCTGGGAGCCAGCCGGTGACGCTGGAGGAGCTCGAGGCGCTGTGCCGCCAGGCGGCCAGCGACCTGCTGAGCCGGGAGGGCCGGCCGGTGCCGGCGGCGGTGGTCGCGCCGTCGTCGGAGGCCACCCGGGTCATGACGCTGCCGGACTTCCCCGACGACGAGGAGCAGCGCCGCGACACGCTGGCCGCCCTCGCCGAGCGGGAGCTGCGGCCCCGCAACGCGCCCTGCTACGGCTTCGTGGCCGAGGCGCTGGTCGACAGCGGCGGCGTCGACGTCGAGGCGGTGGTGCTGGTGTACGGCGCCCGGGCCCAGCATCCGTACGTGACCGCGGCGCCGCTGGCCGACGACGACACGCTCGGCGCCTTCACCGTCGCCGAGCCGCTGGATCATGCCGCGATGCCGTTCCTGGCGCCGCTGCAGCGCGTGGTGGACGACGCCAGCCCGCCGGATGTGATGAACGGTGGCGGCTGAGCGCGCCCGTCGCGCGCGGTTGGGTGCCCGTCACGCGCCGGCGAGAACCAGCAGCACCGTCCCCACGCCGAAAACGACCAGCGCGGCGCGCAGGCTGGCGCGCCGGAACATCGCGGCGTAGTCGGCCCGGTCGGTCGAGTAGGCGGGGTGGCTGATCGCGCGCCGTCGTCTCGCCTGCACGTCCGGGTCGGTCTCGGGCCGGGCGGCGCCGCGCAGCAGCCGGTCGTAGGCCGCGCGGGAGGCGGCGTCGCCCAGCGCCTCGTAGGCGGCGTTGGCCTGTCGGGCGCGCTCGGCGGCGGCCGGGTCCTGCCGGGCGCGGTCGGGGTGGGTGGCGCGCATGACCCGCAGATACGCCGCGCGCACCTCCTGTTGGGAGGCTTGTGGTGAGATCCCGAGCGTGGCGTAGTGATCGGATCGCATCCCGGCCAATCTACCGACGCCCACCCCACGGCTCCTACCAGTAGCGGTGGGCCGACAGCGCCGCCCGCGGAGCGATCCGCCGCTGCCGCGGCACGAGCTGGCGGGCCGCGGCGATCTTGCACATCCGGATCACGCGGGCCCGCTGGCCGGCGAACGGGGCGAGCAGCTCGAGCATCTCGGCATCGGTCCACTCCTCGCGGTGGCGGCGCTCTCCCGTCAGCGCGGTGCCGACCGTGGCGGCGAGGTTGTAGTCGCCCACCGGCACCGCGTCGGGGTCGCCCAACATCCCCCGCGTCTTGGCGGCCGTCCACACGCCGACGCCGGGCAGCGCCCGCAGCCGCGCCTCCGCGTGGGCCCAGCCCGCGGCGACGGCCCGCTCGAGCCGGTCGGCTTCGATCGCGCCGGCGTGCAAGGCCTTGGCGCCGCGCAGCGAGATCCCGCAGCGCCGCAGCGCGTGGGGCGGTTGAGCGCGCAGCTGCGCCGGCGAGGGCCAGCAGGTCAACCCCTCCGGCGCGGGGGTCCCGGCCCGGCTGACGAGCTGAGCGACGGACCGTTTCGCTTCCGCGCGCTGCACCAGCTGGCCGATGACCGCGCGGGCGAACGCCTCACCGACCGACGGCAGGCGCGGCAACACGACGTCGCCGATGTCGCCGTGCAGCCGGCGGGTCACCGGGTGGGTGGCGCAGGCGTCGGCGAAGCCCGTCGGCTCGTCGTCCAGACCCGCCCACGCGGCGGTGGCCGCCCGCGCTGCCGCCACCTCGTCGTCGGCGGTGCCTGAGGCCCCCCACACGATCACGACCGCTTGGCCGCCGTCGGCGCGGACCTCGCCGACCAGCGGGGCGAGGGTGCCCCGCAGCGCCCGGCGCGCCACGCCGGGCCCCGGGCGGTCGGCGACGCGGCCGAAGCGGGCGCGGTCGACGGGGGCGGCCACGCTCGGGTCGACCCGGGCCGGGCGGCGGTCACAGGCCAGCAACGTCAGCGCGGCGGGCGCGGAGTGGGCGGCGGCAGCCATGACGCCGCAGCATGCCACGGGGCAGTGACAGCCCCGCCGCGGGCCGGGCTCGCGACGGCGCGGCGACCGCTAGCCTTTCCGCGGTCCGCTCGTCGTTCGGTTCTCGGGGGTGTCGATGCATCCGGCTCTAGCCGAGCTCGGCGGGTATCCGTTGGCGGCCTTCCAGGACCTGGCCCGCGAGATGGCCGACAGCGGGCCCGTGTACGACTTCTCGGTGGGCGACCCGGTCGAGCCCACCCCGGAGTTCATCCGCTCGGCGCTGATCGAGGCGGTGCCCGAGGTCAGCCAGTACCCGACCGCGGCCGGC
>CAYQMQ010000356.1:0-2567 GCA_964418395.1 uncultured Actinomycetota bacterium | reverse complement strand
CGACCTTGTGACCGACCACGGCGTTGAGCAGCGTGGACTTGCCCACATTGGGCCGCCCGACGATCGCGCAGAACCCGGAACGCATGACCCGGCCCAGCGTACTGCGCTCGGGTCGGGGCGGCCGGTGCACCCGACCACTACCCTTGCCCGACGCACACGGCGAGAGGACCCGGGCAGACGATGGAACGCCTTCTGCTGTGGGACGCGCCGAACATGGACATGGCGCTGTCCACGCTCATCGGCGGCAAACCCACGCCACACCAGCGTCCCGACCTCGGGGCGCTGTACGACTGGTTCGTGCGACGCGGTGACGACGACGCCCACGAAGCGGCAGTGTTCGTCAACGTCCCCACTCACCTGGCCGAGCGGATGACCGGCTGGGTGATGTGGCTCAACGAGACCGGCTACCGCGTGTTCGCCAAGCCCAAGGACGGCGCCTCCGACATCGACGAGGACATCCGCACCCGCCTGCACGGCACCGACCCCGGCGAGCTCGCCGAGGTGGTGCTCGCCTCGCACGACGCCAAGGCCTTCCTCGAGGACGGCGAGATGCTGGCCGCCAAGGGCGTGACGGTGACCGTGCTCGGCTTCCGCGAGCTCGCGCCGCGCTTCGCCCGCTCGGAGCTTCTGAACTTCCTCGATCCCGAGGAAGTGCCGAACCTGTTCGACGAACCGCCACCCCGCGTGCGGCTGGACGCACTCCCCCCGGAGGGCCGCTGGTTCGAGCCGCCACCGGACGAACCCCTGCTCGACGACGGCTGACCAGCCAAGGCGGGCTCCGGTATTCACTCCGACCCCGGGATGCCCGATTCGCCCGTTGGTTGACATGTGCGTCAAACCACGGGTTGACAGGCCGATCTCCAGGGGCAGGCTGTACTCCCATGGATTCCACACCCCGTGAGCGTCCAGGCGAGTTCGACGTGCGACCCACCGCGGAGTTCGTCACCGACGAGCTCGAGGCCGACGCCCGTGTGCTCGAAGTCGGCGCCGGTGGGCATCTCAGCCATGCGCTGGCCGACACCAGCCTCCGCGTGACCACCTTCGACATCGCCCTGGGCACCGCCACCGTCGGGATCCGCGACGTGCTGGGCCTGCCGCAACGCCTCGACGCGCAGTTCGACGCCGTGGTCGCCAGCCGCCTGCTGCACCATCCCAGCCCGGAGCTCATCGACGACGTCGTCGACTTGCTGGCCGGCCGTCTGCCCGCCGGGGGCGTGCTGCTGGTCGACGACCTCGACCACGCGGCGATGGACAAGCGCGCCGCCGAGTGGCTCGTGGAGCGGCTGAGCCGGCGGGGCGACGAGCCCCCGTCGGCGGCCGAGTGGCTGACCGCCTTCGAGGAGCGACACGAGGGGATGTGCCGCTGGCCGGTGATCGTGGCGGCGCTCAGCCGCTGGTTCCGGCCGCGCTGGGTGTGCACCACCCCGACGCTGGCCCACCGTTACCTCGACGACGACCCGGACGCGGTCACCGCCGAGATCGAGGCGCTGCAGGCCCGCCAGCTGCCGCTCGTGGGGCGGCGGCTCGTCGCCGAGCGCCGCCGGGTGCCGCTGGGACGGCGCCTGCGGGACCGTATGGCGCCGGCGCTGCGCCGCGCCCGCCGCCGGGACGGCGCGACATAGCCCCTCACACCGGCAGGCCCAGCGCGCGCAGGTCGCCGCGCAGCGCGGCCGCGTCGGTAAACGTCACCCCGTGCAGGCCCAGCTCGGCGGCAGCGGTCACGTTGCGCGGGCGGTCGTCGACGAAGGCGGTGCGCCCCGCGTCGAACCCGAAGCGGTCCAGCGCGAGCTCGTAGAGGCGCCGGTCGGGCTTCGCGATCCCCTCGACCGCCGACAGCACGACCCCGTCCAAGCGGTCCAGCACCGGCGCGACCTCACGGCACAGCGGGAAGGTCTCCGCCCCGGTGTTCGACAGCAGCACCACCGACACCCCGGCCGCGCGCACCTCGTCGACGACTTCGGCCACGCCCGGCACGGGACCGGTCAGCGTCTCGGCCCACCGCTGGCGGTAGGCCGCGATCTCCTCGGCCCAGTGGGGATGGGCCGCCTGCCACTTCGCAAGGACTTCGTCATAGGGCTCGCCGAGGTCGACGCGGTCGTTCCAGTGGTGCAAGTCGATCTCGTCGATCAGCGCCTCGGCGGCGGCGCGGTCGCCGAGCACCCGCTCGTACAACCGCACCGGGTCCCACCCCAGCAGCACGCCGCCCATGTCGAAGAGGACGGCGTCGACCGCGCGCTCGGCTCTCGCTTCCATGGCCGCGCAGTCAAGCACGCCGACCTACCGACGTCCCAACTCGCCGAGGTCCCACCGCTCGCGCTCATCACCGCACGCCGGCGCTGCCGCCGACGTCCCTCCCCGAGCGTGGCGACGGTGCGCCGGCGGCGGACGAGCCCGGACGGCGGCGACTGCCCGAGGGCGATGAAGATGGAGGAGAGCATGCGGCCAGGCTTACCTTGTACGGTAAGGTTTTTCTGTGGGAGGTGGACGATGGCTGCACGGCCGGATCTCGACCCTGCGACCGAGCGCCGCACGCCCCTGAGTCGGGCGGGGGTGCTGCGCGCCGCCGT
>CAYQMQ010000355.1:0-2576 GCA_964418395.1 uncultured Actinomycetota bacterium | reverse complement strand
CGCCGTAGATCTTGAGGTTGCCGAGCATGTGCACCAGCACGTAGGCCATCAGCACCAGCCCGCTGATGGCCATCGCGTACTTCTTGCCCAGCGCCGAGCGGTACAGCTCGCGCCACACGTTGCGGTGCCGGCGCACGGGCGCAGCCTGCGGCTGGACGGACCTGGCCCCACCGGGCGGCGTTGCGCTGGCCGACATGGATCCTCCGCGTGTCGGATCACCGGTGGCCGGGATGCCCCCTTCCCGCCACCGGGCGGGCATGCTCGGAGCAGCAGCCTAGCAGCGGTCCACCGGCCTTCCGCAGCCCCCGGGTGGCCCGCGCCCGGCGAGTAAACTGCCGCCCCATGCCAGACGACCAGGACGAGCCGAGCACCGTCAGCGGCATCCCCGCCAAGGGCGTGTACCGCCCCGACGACGTCTCGCTGGACTACGAGCGCGACCTCGGCGACCCCGGCCAGTTCCCGTACACGCGGGGCGTGTACCCCACCATGTACCGGGGCCGGCTGTGGACGATGCGCCAGTACGCCGGGTTCGCCTCCGCCGAGGAGTCCAACCGCCGCTACAAGTACCTGCTCGAAGCCGGGCAGACGGGCCTGTCGGTGGCCTTCGACCTGCCCACCCAGATGGGCTATGACTCCGACCACCCGCTGGCGGCCGGCGAGGTCGGCAAGGTCGGCGTGGCCATCGACTCGCTGGCCGACATGCGCCAGCTGTTCGACGGGATCCCCCTCGAGCAGGTGTCGACGTCGATGACGATCAACGCGCCGGCGTCGATCCTGCTGCTGCTGTACGAGCTCGTCGCCGAGGAGCAGGGCGTCGAGCCCGGCGAGCTGCGCGGCACGATCCAAAACGACGTGCTCAAGGAGTACATCGCCCGCGGCACCTACATCTTCCCCCCGCAGCCGTCGCTGCGGATCGTCACCGACACCTTCGCGTACTGCGCGCGCCGGCTGCCGCGGTTCAACACCATCTCGATCTCGGGCTACCACATCGCCGAGGCGGGGGCCACGCCGGTCCAGGAGGTGGCCTACACCCTCGCCGACGCGATCGCCTACGTGCGCGCGGCGATCGAGGCCGGCCTCGACGTCGACGACTTCGCCCCGCGGCTGAGCTTCTTCTTCGTGGCCCGCTCCACCCTGCTGGAGGAGGTCGCCAAGTTCCGGGCCGCCCGGCGGCTGTGGGCGCGGATCATGGCCGAGCGGTTCGGCGCCCGCGAGCCGAAGTCGCACATGCTGCGGTTCCACACCCAGACCGCGGGCGTGCAGCTCACCGCCCAGCAGGCCGAGGTGAACATGAGCCGGGTGACGGTCCAGTCGCTGGGGGCCACCCTCGGGGGCACCCAGTCGCTGCACGCCAACGCCTTCGACGAGGCGCTGGCGCTGCCCAGCGAGAAGGCCGCGCGCCTGGCGCTGCGCACCCAGCAGGTCCTGGCCCACGAGACCGACGTGGGCCTGACCGCCGACCCGCTGGCGGGATCGTGGTTCGTGGAGTCGCTGACCGACGAGATCGAGCGGGCCGCCACCGACGAGATCGCGCGGATCGACGAGCTCGGCGGGGCGGTGCGCGCCATCGAGATCGGCCACCAGAAGCGGGGGATCGAGCAGTCGGCCTACGAGCTGACCCGCGAGATCGAGTCCGGCGAGCAGATCGTGGTGGGCGTCAACCGCTACCGCATGGACGAGGACCTCCAACCGGAGCTGCAGCGGGTGGACGAGGCCGTGTTCGCCGCCCAGGTGGAGCGCTTGCAGCGGGTGCGCGCCGAGCGCGACGCCGAGGCCGTGGACGCGGCGCTGGCCGACGTCGCCAAGGCCGCGGAGGGCGACGACAACCTGTTGCCGGTCATGAAGGAGGCGCTGCGGCGCATGGCCACCGTCGGCGAGGTGTGCGACGCGCTCCGCGGGGTGTTCGGCCAGCACCGGCCCGCCGACACCCTGTGAGCCGGCCGGGTCGCCATCCAAACGCTACGCCTGCTCGCCGGGCGAGGGGGGCGCGTCGGCGCGGTGGCCCAACAGGCGCTGTCGCGCCGCGGCGGTGGCGGGAGCGGCGGCCAGCTCGCCGGCGGCCCAGGCGCGCTCGAGATCGTCGACGGTGTCCAGGTCGTGGCGGGGAGCGAGCGTGACCGCGGCCATGCCCGCCTCGCCGGCGCGGGCGAGCGTTTGGGCCAGCACCCGGTCGGTGCCCATGTCGACGCCGGCGAACAGCTCCGGGGTGGGGCGGTGGGTGACCATCAGCGTGTAGCCGCCGTCGTGGGCGGGGCCCAGCACCACGTCGGCGTGGTCGGCGCGCTCCACGGCCTCGGTCAGCAGCCCCGGGTCGACGGTCGGCACGTCCCCGCCCAGTAGGACGAGCCGGTCGAGCCCGGCGGCGAACAGATCCCGCTGGCACGCGGTGAGGCGCGGGCCGAGACCCTCGCCACGTTGGGCCAGCAGGGCCAGATCGCCGCCGAGCACGGCCCGCACCGCCTCGACCGGCCCCGCATACACCACCCAGGCCGTCAGGCCCGCCGCCCGGACGGTGGCCGCGACGTCGGCCATCATCGCCTCGGCCAGCTCGCAGGCCTGGGCGGGCGACAACGGCG
>CAYQMQ010000354.1:0-2580 GCA_964418395.1 uncultured Actinomycetota bacterium | reverse complement strand
GGTCGTGGCGGTGGTCGGGTCCAACGACGTCACCCACCTCACGTCGCCGTGGCGGTTGCGGCGCGACGTCGCCGCGCTGGCCCGGGCCGTCGACCAGCGTCTCGAGGCGCCGCTGGTGCTGGCCGGCATCCCGCGGTTCGACGGCGCCAAGGCGCTGCCGCGACCGTTGCGCGACGTCGTCGGTGGCTATGCGCGGGTGCTGCGCGACGCGCAGCGGGAGGCCGCCGGACAGGCGAATGTCGAGCTCGTGGAGATCGCCCGGGAAGCCAGCCCGCGCTTCCAGGGGCTGCCGGAGTCGATGAGCGCTGATGGCTTCCACCCGAGCCCGATCGGGTACGGGTTCTGGGCGGACGCCATCGCCCCGGTGGTCGTGGACGCCACGCGCGAGTAGGCGGACGCCCGTCGGCCCGGTGACGCGCCCGGCTGGTACCAGGGCTGCTACCGCGGCGCTACGTGAGCGGCTCTGTCCGAGGCCGCTACCGCTGCGCTACTTGAGCGGCTCCGCCCCGAGCGACTCGGATGCCATCAGGCGGTCGATCGCGTCGGCCGTCATCGGGCGGTGCAGGCAGAATCCCTGGAGGAAGTCGCAGCCGAGGCGGCGCAGCACCGGGATCTGCTCGGGGTGCTCCACCCCTTCGGCGACGGTGGCCAGCTCGAGGGTGGCTGCCATGGACAGGATGGCCTCTGCCATCTGGGTCCCGCGTTCGGACACCCCGATCTGGGCCACGAACGACCGGTCGAGCTTGAGGATGGTGGCCGGCAGGCGCTGGAGCTGAGTCAGCGATGAGTAGCCCGTGCCGAAGTCGTCGAGGGCGATGTGGATCCCGAGCTCGCGCAGCTGGCCGAGCCGCTCGGCGGCGAGGTCGAGGTCGCGGGTGGCAGCGGTCTCGGTGACTTCGACCACCAGCGCGGTGGGTGGCAGCCCGCTGTCGTCGAGCGCGTGGCGGATGTCGGCGACGAGGTCGGGTGAGGCCAGCTGCGCCGCGGAGATGTTGACGCCCATCACCCGCGCTGTGCCGTGGCGCCAGGTGGCGTGACGCCGGCAGGCTTCGTGCACCACCCACCGCCCGATCGGGATGATCAGACCCGTCTCTTCGGCTACGGGGACGAACTCGCCCGGCGGGATCAGCCCGCGTGAGGGGTGGTGCCATCGCAGCAACGCCTCGAAGCCGACCACGGCCAAGTCCGCTTTCGGTGCCGCATGCAGCACCGGCTGGTAGTCGAGCTGCAGCTCGCCGCGTTCGAGGGCATAGCTCAGATCACGATGGTGGGCGAGCCGTTGGACGGCAGCCGAGTCCCATTCGCCAGCGAAGCGGGCCCATTGGCCCCCGGCGTGGCCGTTGGCGCGCTGAACCGCGAGGTGGGCTTGGCGCAGCAGGGTCGCGGCGTCGCTGCCGGGGGCGCTCTCGGCCAGGCCCACCGAGCCGCGCAGCGGCACCTCGCTGCCGTCGGCCACCACCGGGCTGGACAGCGCGTCGACGAGGCGTTCCGCGACGGCGGGCCCGTCGCTGGCCTCGACCAGGACCGCGAACTCATCGCTGCGCAGATGCGCGATCGGGGTGTGGGGCGGCAGCGAGTCCCGCAGCCGCTGATGGACCACCCGCAGCAGCGCGTCTCCGGTCGACCACCCGAGCGAGTCGATGACCGCTTCGGTGCTGTCCACCGAGCACAGCAGGACCGCGGCGGGTTCCGGACTGCGGCGCAGTCGGGCGTTGACCTCGTCGCCGAACGCGGCCCGGGTCATCGCGCCGGTGATGGGGTCGCGGCGTGGCAGCGCGAATCCCTGCAGGGCCCGCGCCGCGAGCTCCGCGGTCGCGGACAGCGACGAGGCCGGCACCGCGTGTGGGTCCGGCCCCTGGACCGCGACGGCGATCGTCTGGTTGCCGAACCGGACCGTCGCCACTTGCACCGGCTCGATGCCACGGCCGGAGATCAGCCGCCAGGTGACCGGATCCTCCTCGCCGTGGTCGGAGGCGATCAGGCTGCCGATCGCTGGATTGGGTCCGTCGCTGGTGACCACCCGCAGGACGTGGTGCGCGTCGAGACCCACCGCCACGTGAGCGGTGATGGCCTGGCCGTCAACGTCCACGACGGTCCGAATCGCTCGGGCGACGTGACTGAAGGTCGCGCTCGCCGAGGCTTCGAGCATGTGGCATCCCCTGGTGGAGGGATAGTGGCATAGCCTGACCGGGGTTGGGAAGGTCATCGGCATGTGCGTAGCGCACTTGAGGGCCGAGTGCGGATCGCCCCACGGCGGCAGGATGCCGGTGAGGCGGCATTGCCCTAGGATCGGCCGTCGGTCCGAGCCTCATGTGGCTCGGGCCCGATCCGTGGAGGAGTCCGCCGCATGGCCGTGATCAAGACCATCGATCTCGTCGGGGTGTCCACCGACTCGTGGCGCGACGCCGCGTCGAAGGCGCTGGAGGAAGCGTCGAAGACGCTGCGGGGCATCGAGGGCTTCGACGTGCTGGAGACCTCCGCCAAGGTGGAGAACGACCAGATCTCGGAGTACCACACCCATGTGCGCATCCGCTTTCGACTGGAGCGCTGACCGCTTCGCGAAGCGGTAGTGACCCGATC
>CAYQMQ010000353.1:0-2595 GCA_964418395.1 uncultured Actinomycetota bacterium | reverse complement strand
CCGTCATCGCCGGCGTGCTGTTGCTGATCAACGTGTTCGTCATGCTCGCCCAGGAGCGCCGAGGCGAGCTGGGCATCATGCGCGCCGTGGGCATGCGCCGCAGCCAGCTCGTCCGGGCGTTCTTCCTCGAAGGTGGCCTCTACGCGATCGCCGCCGCAGCCTTGGGTGCGGTGGTGGGCGTCGGCGTGGGCGCCGCCGTCGTGGCCCTGGTCAAAGACATGGCCGGAGGAGGTCCGGCCGGCTTTGATCTCGAGCTGGCCTTCGCCGCCGAACCCGCCAGCATCGCGGGCGGGTTCCTGGTGGGCCTGACGATCTCGCTGGCCACCATCCTGATCATCAGCGTCCGGGTCAGCCGCCTGACCACCATCCACGCCATTCGCGGCCTGCCCGAGCCGGCCCGCACCAACCGGCGGACGGCAGTCGTCTGTGTCGGAGGGCTGGCCACCGTGGGTGGGCTGGCTCTGTCCGCGGTTGCCTTCCCCGCCCAAGCCGGGACGGGCATGCTCATCGGCCCGGCGCTGCTGGCCGGCGGACTCGCGGTCCTGGCCGGCCAGCTGGTGCCCATCGCCCTGCCGGTGACGCTGGCGGGACTGGCGGTCACCGCCTGGGGGGTGAGCGCCCCCACGGTGCTGGCCGAGGCCTTCCGCGGCAGCGACATCGCGGTCTTTGTCGTCCAAGGCGTGGTCATCACCGCCGCCGCCGTCGCCGTCCTCGCCGCCAACCAAGACACCGTGGGTCGCGTGGTCCGCCGGGCGGCCGGCGGCGCGGGCAGCGTGCCTGCCCGCCTGGGCCTGGCCTACCCCCTGGCCCGGCCGTTCCGCACCACGATGACCCTGTCGATGTATGCCCTCGTCGTCTTCACGCTCGTGTTGATCTCACTGGTGAGCCAGGTCTTCGGCGGCCACGTCGACGCGTTCACCAAGGCCGAATCCGGCGGCTACGACCTGCTCGTCGACAGCGCCCCGACCCAGCCGCTGCCACCCCGCACGATCCGCGAACGCGGCGACGTGGACGGCGTCGCTGCCCTGCGCTACGCCGCCTATCAGGTCGAGTTCCGCGCCTCCGGCCAGCCAGATTTCCGGCCGTGGTTCGCCTCCGGATTCAGCGACGGGTTCCTCGAGCGACAGCCACCCACCCTGGCGCGCTGGCTGCCCCGCTTGCCAGACGGGCAGGCCGCGTGGGAACACGTGCTCGCCGAGCCCGACACCATGATCGTCGGCGCCCGGTTCCTCCAAGAAGGCGGCCCACCTCAGTCCGTCGAGGTCGGCGACACGGTCGAGATGCGCGACCCTCTCACCGGCACCGTGGCGCGACGCACGATCGCAGGCGTCATGGAGGGCGGTGCGGCCTTCTCCGGGGCATTCATGTCCGAAGCCAGCTTCGACGCGGTCTTCGGCGACCGGCTCCCGCCCACCCGGTTCTACGTCGCGTTGACCGAGCAGGCCGATCCCGAGGAAGTCGCCGCCAGCCTGGAACGCGACCACATCGCCAACGGCGTCCAAGCGCAGCCCTTCGAAGCGATCGTCGCCGAGCGCCAACACCAGAACCGGCAGTTCATGCGGCTGCTGCAGGGCTATCTCATGCTCGGTCTTCTCGTGGGGATCACCGGCCTGGGAGTCGTCATGGTGCGCGCCGTCCGGGAACGCCGCCGTGAGATCGGGATGTTGCGAAGCCTCGGACTCCAGCCGGCAACCGTCGGCTGGTCGTTCATGCTCGAAGCCGGCTTCGTCGCCCTCCAGGGCATCCTCATCGGCACCGCCCTGGCCACCGCCACCGGCTACCAGCTCGTCACCAACGCCTCCGCCCTCGGTGGCATCGACGCCGCTTTCACCATGCCCTGGATCGAGCTCGCCACGCTGCTGGGCGTCACCCTGGCCGCCTCCCTGCTGGCCGCCGGCTGGCCCGCACGACAAGCGAGCAACATCAAACCCGCGCTCGCGCTGCGAACGGCTGACTAGCAAGATCAGCCGCTCCGGCCGTGGGATGTCCCACAAGGGTGGGTCGGTGGACCGTTCCGATGACGGGGGTCAGCCGGGCCTCCGCTTGCCCCTGTCGGGGCTGAGCACCGGCTGCGGAGTCGCGGTCTGGATGCGTCCCTCCATTCCCCACCTCAACTTGGAAGAGGTCGTCGAGGACGGCGGGCCCCCGATTCACCTCGAGCTGGTGCGCGACGAGGACGGCCGCCCGGTCGACGCGCTGCACGTCGACGAGGTCGCCGACCTCGCCGCCGAGGGCCGCTGGCGCGAGCAGTCCACCGGCGAGCCCGCGAGCCCGCCCGACCGCGGGCGATGGCGTGCCCCGGCCCGTCCTGGCTCGGCCACCCTGGCGCCTGGTGCTCGTGACACGGCCGGCGACTGTGTGATAGATCAGCGCGAGTGCGGGCGGCCATCGCGCCGCGGGCGCCGGGAGGCGGCGACCCTCAGGGCGCGGCCATGGTCAGCGCGGCGAAGCGCCACGAGCGAGGAGCGATCGTCCATGACCGAGACGATGCAGGCCGTGGTCAACCACGGGCCCGGTGACTATCGCGTGGAGACCGTCGCGCGGCCCGTGGCCGGGCCCGACGAGGTCGTCATCGCCGTGGAGGCGGCGGGCATC
>CAYQMQ010000352.1:0-2601 GCA_964418395.1 uncultured Actinomycetota bacterium | reverse complement strand
CCCAGCGGCACCGAGCCGCTGCTGAAGTGCTACGCCGAGGTGATCGAAGCCATCGCCGACGGCGAGCCCACCGCGGACGGTCGCCGGCGCGCCGACGAACGGTTGAGCGAGCTGTTGACGGCGCTGGCTGCCCTCGTGGACGCCGCGGTGGACACGGCCTCGCGGGAAGGGCTGCCCCGGCCCGAGTGATCAGGCGGGCGGTGGGTCAGTCGCAGCACGCCCGCAAGTCGGTGACCTCGAGCTGCCAGCCGGGTGTCACGCCGAGATCGGCGAAGGCGCCCTGGTTGACCTCGAGCGCGTACCGGTACGGCGCGTCCGGCTCGTACGTGGGGCAGGGGTCTTCCTGGCACGGCTCCATGTCCAGGATCGTGTGGATGCGACCGTCGGCGTCGGCGAAGGCGATGGACAGCTCGATCAGCGTGTCCTTCATCCAGAAGCCGCCGGTGGTGTCCTGCCCATAGACGAACACCATGCCGGTGCGCTCGGGCAGGGTCGACCAGCCTTGGAGGCCCTGCCGCCGTAACTCCGGGGTGTCGGCCACCCAGACGTCGAACGTGATCTCCTCGTCCCCGTCGGTGAGCACCACCCGCGCCTCGTCGAACGGCTCAGCGAGGTCCTCGTCGACCTCGTCGCCGGAGGCCGCGCAGCCCGCCAGCACGATCAGGGCGGCGCAGACAAGCCGGCCCGACCGACGCAGAAGGAGCATCGCAGGCAGCCTACTACCCTGAGTCCGGCTGCCCTTCAGCTCAGCTTCAGCCGCTGACCTCCGCGCCGACGCCGGCGGCCTCGACGCGGGTGCGCCAGCTCGTGCCCGCCAGCTCCGTGACGTAGTGACCGCGCTGCCGCGCCCCCGCCGCCCCGGTCTCCGGGGCGAGCTCGGGGGCATCGAAATGCGCGGCGAAATAGGCCTGCAGGGAGGCCACCGCCTCGGTGCGCAGCTGGGAGGCCCGGGCTTCGGTGACCCCCAGCTCCTCGGCGAGGTCGTGCAGGAACTCGCCGCGCAGGTAGTAGCCCTCGATGAGATGGCGGAGCCGCTCCGGCAGATGAGCCACGGCGGTGCGCAGCGTGCCGGTGAGCTCACGCTGCAGCAGGGCGTCCTCGGGCAGGCGCTCCACGCCGAGCTCTTCCAGCAGCTCCGTTCGCGTCCACGTCTCGCCGTCCTCGGATCCGCTCATCGGCTCGTCCAACCACACGACCTCGGCCGCGTCGACGGCGGCGCGCTGAGCCCGCACCTGCGCGGGGTCGAGGTCGAGCTCGACGGCGAGCTCGGTGTCGGACGGCATGCGCCCCGTCCGCTGCTGCAGGGCCTCGCGGGCCTGGTCCAGGGTCCGTGCCGCGCGCCGCGTGCCGCGGCTTGCCCTGTCGCCGACCCGCGTCGCGTCGAGGATCGCCCCGCGAACGCGGAGCGCGGCGAAGCCGGCGAAGGGGACCCCGGTCTGCGGGTCGTAGCGGGACGCGGCTTCCACCAGGCCGAGGGCGCCGGCGTTCCACAGCTCCTCGCGGTCGACGTGGCGGGGAAGGCGGGCGGCCAGCTCGTTCACGATTCGCTGCACCATGTGGAGATGGTCGGTGACGAGCGCGTCGCGAACCGTCCCGGCATCGGTGGAGTCAGCGCTTGGGGCGCACTCGGAACGAGACGAGGAGTGCATGAACCAGTCCTTCGGTCGGTCGGCCCGGGTGGGGGCCAGCAGGGCTAGTGTGAATGGGTGGCAGTGACCAGGAACGACACACCCGCCCGTGACCTTTAGCCCCTCCGAGAAGAACTGGGCCTGCGCGTCAGGCAGTCGGAGGCGGCCGGTTCTCCATCTCCGGGGGTCGCAGATCCCACTCGTCGCCGCGCAGCATGAGTCGGTGCACCGGCTCGCCGCCCTGCAGATGGTCGACGATCTCGGGCACGTCCTCTTCGATCACCCCGCCGTACCACACGTTGTCGGGGAACACGGCGATGACCGGCCCGACCATGCACGCCTCGGTGCAGCCGGAGGCCACCACCTTGAAGCTCGTGTCCACGCGGCGGCCCTGCTCTTCGCGCAGCTCGTTGAAGACATCGGCGGCGCCGTTCGCCGCGCAGCTGGGCCGAGGATGGGCGGGGTCGCGCTGGTTGACGCAGACGAAGGCGAACCGCTCGGGCTTGGGCATGAGGTGGTCCTTTTCGCCGTCGGCGCGGGCGGGGGTGCGTACCCTGACCTCTACCCTAGAGGCGAAGGCGCATGAGCGACCACGAGCAGCCGGACGCGGCCGGACCGGACCAGGACCCCGACCTGCCCGCGGACGACGCGGTGCCCCCCGCGTTCGACGAGGAGGGCGCCACCGAGCCGCTGGACCCGACCGACCCGCGGTTCACCGGGTTCGCCCGGCCGCCGGGCGGACCCCGCCAACGCGAGTTCGTCGAGAGCCGCGGCCCCGGCCACAGCCCGATGGACCGGCGGGTGCGCATCATTCGGATGGCCATCCCCACGATCGCGATCGTCGGGATCCTCGCGGTGGCAGCGGTCTTTTGGAACGCCCTGACGCCGGAAGGCGAGGCGATGCCGCTCGGCGACGCTGACGCCGTGGCCGAGGCGGTCGCCGAGCGCCCCCTGCGGGTGTGCCGCGGCGAGG
>CAYQMQ010000351.1:0-2618 GCA_964418395.1 uncultured Actinomycetota bacterium | reverse complement strand
TCGTCGCGGTCGCGGTGCTCGGCGCGGTAGGCGGCCGCCTCTGCGCGCCGCGACACCTCGAGCTTGCGCAGGATGGTCGAGACGTAGTTCTTGACCGTCTTCTCGGCCAGATGGATGTGCTCGCCGATCTGGCGGTTGGTCCGGCCCTCGGCGATGAGGTCCAGGATGCGCGCCTCGGTGGGGGTGAGCCGGGCCAGGCGGGGATCGTCCGACGACTGCGGGTTGCGGATGCGGGCCAAGATCTGGGCGGTGACGGCCGGGTCCAGCAGGGATTCGCCGGCGGCGATCCGGCGTACGGCGTCGACCAGGTCGGTGCCACGGACCTGCTTCAGCACGAAGCCGGACGCACCGGCCATGATCGAGTCGAACAGCGCCTGGTCGTCGGAGAACGACGTCAGCATCAACACCGCCGTCTCCGGCCGGCGGGCGCGGATGTCGCGGCAGGCCTGCACGCCCGACTCGTCAGGCAGGCGCACGTCCAACACCACCACCTCCGGCTCGAAGGTGCGGGCGCGCTGGACCGCCTCGGCCGCCGTGGCCGCTTCGGCGACCACCTCCAGGTCGTCGTGGTCGTTCAACAGCGTGCGCAATCCCTGGCGCACCACCTCGTGGTCGTCCACCAGCAGGACGCGGGTGGGCCGCCCCTCAGCGCTCGTGTCCGTCATGTGTCCTCGTGTGCCGGGATGGTCACGGTGACGCGAGTGCCGTCGTCCCGGGTGGAGTCGATGTCGAGCCGCGCACCCAGCGTGGCCGCCCGCTCGCGCATGTTCACCAGGCCCTGGCCCGCCGACGCGTGCTCGTGGTCGAAGCCCTGCCCGTCGTCGACGATCGCCACCCGGACCCGGCTGTCGACCAGCTCGGCGCTGAGGCGCACGGTCGCGGCGTTCGCGTGCCGGGCGACGTTCGACAACGCCTCGCGCACGATCGCGAGCACGTCGGCCACGGCCGAGGCGGGCACCCGGGCGGCCACCCGCGTGGGCACGTCCAGCTTGGGCCGCAGCAGCGCGTTGGCCTCGTACTCGCGGGCCAGCTCGGCCAGGCCGCCGGCCAGGCCGAGCTCGGTGCCGCCGTGAGGGCGCATCCGGAAGATCGCCGCCCGCAGCTCGCGGATCGCCGAGTCCAAACCATCGGTGGCCGCCGCCAACCGGTCGTCGACCCGATCAGCGTCGGGCGGCAGCAACCCCCGCGCCGACTCCAGCCCCATGCCGATGGAGAACAGCGACTGGATCACGCCGTCGTGCAGCTCCCGGGAGATGCGGTCGCGCTCGTCCTGCACCGCCAGCTGGCGCAGCCGGCTCGCCATCTGGGCGTTCTCCACCGCCGCGCCCGCCTGGGCGGCCAACACCGCGATCAGGTGCTCGTCGGTCTCGTCGAACGAGCCGGCCTTCTCGGTGAGATACAGGTTGCCGAACACCTTGCCGCCGGACCGCACCGGCGCCCCGAGGAACGAGCGCATCGGCGGGTGGCCCGGCGGGAACCCGGCCGAGGCGGGATGGGACCGCAGGTCGTCGAGCCGGATGATGCGGGGGTCGCGGATCAACAACCCCAGCAGGCCGTCCCCGGTGGGATAGTGGCCGATCGCGTCGATCGTCTCCTGGTCGGCGCCGTGGGTGATGAACCGCTCGATGCGGTCGTCGTGGCCCAACACCCCCAGCGCGGCGTACTGCGCGCCGGTCACCCTGGCGGCGCTGGCCACGATCACCTCGAGGAGCGCATCCAGATCCAACTCTCCGGCCAAGGCCGAGGCGGCATCGGCCAGGGCCGACAAGCGGTCTTCCAGCGGCATCACCCGGAAGCCTAACCGGTAGATCCCGACGGGAGGCAAGGGGCGTCGATCGTCACCAAAGGACCCACGGCCCTGTCACGGTGGGACGACTGGCCGTCGTATGTCCGGCTCGCCCCGGTCATGTTGTGCTGGCGAACGCGTGTGATCACCCCACGAGCCAGACCCGAGGAGGGGTTTGTGACCGGTTTTGTGTACTTCTACACCCATCTGGGCGCGGCGTTCGATGCCGTGGCGCCGCGCCTGGCCGAGGATCCAGCGACGTGGCTGCCCGGGTGGCGCGACTACACCGACGACGGCCATCTGCTGGACGTGCACGCCGACGGCGCCCTGCCCCCACCGATCGATCACGCGCCCGTGTGGGCCCAGATCGGCCCGCCCACCACCGAGGCGGGGCAGCTGCGTCGGCCGCTGCGGTGGACCGCAGCGGTCGCCATGGACCAGCTGTTTCCCGTGCTGAGCGGCGAGCTGGAGCTGCAACGCCTCGCGGGCCGCGGCTGTCGCCTGTCGCTGAGCGGCACGTACCAGCCACCGGGCCGCCGGCTCGGCGAGCTCGCCGACCGGCTCGTCGGCCATCGGGTGGCCGAGGCGTGTGTGCGCCGCTTCGTGCTCGACATCGGCGCCCAGCTCGATCCGCGCCACTCTCTGGCATGACCAGCTCCACACCACCCGGGATGAACTCGCTCTGTTGTTGACGCGCAGCCGCATCGGCGCCAGCGGCAGCCGGCCTAACGCGTCAGCGACGACCAGCGGCAGCTCAGCGTCACAAGTGAGCCGGCAGCTGGGCGTGGACGATCACGTCGATGTCGGCCTGGCAGAACTGGCGAAAGCGGTC
>CAYQMQ010000350.1:0-2622 GCA_964418395.1 uncultured Actinomycetota bacterium | reverse complement strand
GCGGTCGGCCTCAGCGCCGGAGCGGTCGGCCTCAGCGCCGGAGCGGTCGGCCTCACCACGGTCGGTCTCACCACCGGACACGGCGCCAGTGGCGTCGTCGACCACACCCTGAACCTCGTCGACCAGGCCTTCGGCCGGTCCTGTCGCGGCAGCCGGCCCGGGGACCGCCACGAGCAACAGCAACGAAGCCAGCCCGGTCACAACAGCACGGCGCGATCGAACAGCCACGGCGGACCTGCGCCTTTCCTCGGCAACAGCGCGGGGGACGTTGGCTCGCCCGGCGATGGCGACCAGCGGCCTCACCCGTGTCGGGATCGGCACGTGCCCGTGGTTCCTTGAACCCGGATGGGCGTCTACTGAACACCTCTGGCGCCGAGTCGACGAAACGGATACCGTCAAAACGTTCCAGTTGGCTCCGTCACCGCCGAGGTGGTTCGCCGTGGATTTTGCGCTGTCGCCCGAGCAGGAGTCCTTCTACGACACGGTGGTCAAGTTCGCCACCGATGTGGTCGCCGCCGAGGCCGGGCAGCGCGACCGCGACGGCCGCTTCGACCGGGCGGTGTGGGACGCCTGCGGCGAGCTCGGGCTGTGCGGGCTGCCCATCAGCGAGGCCTACGGCGGCTCGGGGGCCGACTGCGTGACCACGGCGCTGGCGCTGGAGGCGCTGGCCTACGGCGGCAAGGACGCCGGGCTGGGGCTCAGCCTGGGCGCGCACCTGGTCATCGGGTCCAAGCCGATCGAGCTGCACGGCACCGAGGCGCAGAAGGCGCACTACCTGCCCCGGCTCGCCAGCGGCGAGTGGATCGGGGCCTTCGGCATCACCGAGCCGGAGGCGGGAAGCGACACGGCCGCGCTGCGCTCGACCGGCCGGCGCGAGTCGGACGGCTGGGTGCTGAACGGCACCAAGACGTTCATCACCAACGGCCCCGTCTGTGACGTGTTCACCGTCGTGGTGCGCACCGACCCGCAGGCCAGCGCCGGCGCCGGCATGACCGCGTTCATCGTCGACGGCGACACGCCGGGCCTCTCGGTCGGCGCGGACCTGGACAAGATGGGCAACCGGTCGTCGCCGACCTCCGAGATGATCATGACCGACGTGTGGGTGCCCGACAGCCAGCGGCTCGGCGACGAGGGCACCGCGTTGTGGCAGGTCGCCTTCGAGTGCTTCGACTGGGAGCGCACCGTCATGCTCGGCAGCGCCATCGGCGGCATGGACCGCCAGCTGGCCGACTGCCTGGCGTACGCCACCGAACGCGAGGCCTTCGGCAAGCCGATCGCGGCGTATCAGGCGATCAGCCACAAGCTCGCCGACATGAAGATCCGCCTGGAGACCGCCCGGCTGGCCCTGCGCTATGCCGCCTGGCTCAAAGACGAGGGCAAGCCCCACATGGTGGAGGCCTCGCTGGCCAAGGCCCACGTGGCCGAGTGCGCCGCCGCCAGCGCCGACGACGCCATCCAGCTGCACGGCGGCTGGGGCTACATCAAGGAGTTCGACGTCGAGCGGGCCTGGCGCGACGCGAAGCTGACGTCGCTGGGCGGCGGCACCACCGAGATCCAAAAGCTCGTGATCGCCCGCACGCTGCTCGGCCAATAGCGGCCGATCGAGCCGGTCCGATGCCGCCTGCGGGCCAGGTTGACGTGCCGCGAGCTGGTGGGAAGGCTGCACACGGTCTCGACAGGCTGGACGGAAGGAGCGTGCCGTGGGTGACGTCGTCTACACCGCCGAGGTGTCGGTCAGCCGCCATCAGGGGCCTGACCGCTCGGCGTGGCTGCCCGCCGGCGAGCAGGTGGGCTTCGGGGTGCACGGGCCGGTGGCCGAGCACTACGGCGCCGACCCGAACGCCCATCCCCCCACCTCGACCACGCTGGACTACATCGTGGCCGCCGCCGGCGGGTGACTCACCGGCACCTTCGGCGGTGCGCTGGAGGCCAGGAAGATCGATGCGAGCGGTGAGCGGCTGACGTCGGTGGCCACCGGCGAGATCGAACGCGAGGACGACAAGACCCTGGTGATCAAGCGCGTGCACGTGGCCTACCGGCTGGTGGTCGACGCCGACGCCGACCGCGACGCGATCGAACGCGCCCACGAGCACCACGCCACCAAGTGTCCCGTCTACCGCTCGATCCACCCGCAGATCCAGTGCTCAACATCGCTGCAGCTGGTCGAGGCGGGCTGACCGCGGCGGGTGGCGAGGGTGCGTGATCGCCGCGCTGCCGGTCAGTGACCGCCGCGTTGCCGGCCACACGCACGACGCCCCCGCCCGAAGGCGGGGGCGTCGGCATCCTTCGCACTCGTCGGCTCTTCTCGCGTGCCCGGAGCTCTGCGGCGCAGGCCACCGGGATGGTGGGGGCGACCAGCTTCCCACGAGCCCGCGAGCGGGTGACGAGTTTGGATTCGCCAGCGGATCGCAGCATCCGGCCTGGATGCCACAGCCGGCCGATCGCTAGCGGCCCGTCACCTCGACGGTCGCCATACATGTACCGGTTTGCATGCGCTGGACCACCTCCTTTCTGTCGTGCCACACAGCCTAGCCGAGATCAGCCGCTCAAGTAGCGAAGCGGTAGCGGCCGAGATCAGCCGCTCAGGTAGCGAAGCGGTAGCGGCCGGCGCGGGCGCGCCCG
>CAYQMQ010000349.1:0-2629 GCA_964418395.1 uncultured Actinomycetota bacterium | reverse complement strand
CGAAGCGGTAGTTGCCCAGTCATGCGCAACTCAAGTAGCGAAGCGGTAGTTGCCCGACTAGTCGCTCAACCATGAGCGCCGGCGCGGACGACCAGTTCGACGTCCCCGCCAGCGCGGAGCTCTTCGAGCGCGCCCGGCGGGTGATCCCCGGGGGGGTCAGCTCGCCGGTGCGCGCGTTCCGCTCGGTGGGTGGCACGCCGCGGTTCGTCACCAGCGCCGCCGGCGCGCGCCTGACCACCGCCGACGGCGAGGAGCTGCTGGACTACGTCGGCAGCTGGGGCCCGCTCATCCTGGGCCACGCCAACCCCGGCGTGGTCGAGGCGGCCCGCTCGGCGGTCGCCCGCGGCTCGTCCTACGGCGCGCCCACCGAGGGCGAGGTCGCGCTGTGCGAGGAGGTGTGCGACCGCGTGCCCGGCGTGGAGCAGGTGCGGCTGGTCAACTCCGGCACCGAGGCGGGCATGAGCGCCGTGCGCGTGGCCCGCGCTTTCACCGGCCGTGACGTGGTCGTGAAGTTCGCCGGGCACTACCACGGCCACAGCGACGCGCTGCTGGCCAGCGCCGGCTCGGGGGTGGCGACCTTCGGGCTGCCGGACTCGCCGGGGGTGACCGAGGGAGCCGCCCGCGACACGATCGTGGTGCCGTGGAACGACGTCGACGCCGTCGAGCGCGTCTTCGCCGAGCGCGGCAGCGAGATCGCGGTGCTGGCCTGCGAGCCGGTGGCGGCCAACATGGGGGTGGTCCCGCCCAAGCCGGGCTTTCTCGAGCGGCTGCGGGCGCTCACCCGCGAGCACGGCGCGCTGCTGCTGTTCGACGAGGTCATGACCGGCTTTCGCGTGGCCCGTGGGGGCATGAGCGAGGTCAGCGGCGTCACCCCGGACCTGGCCATGTTCGCCAAGGTCCTCGGCGGCGGGTTCCCGCTGGCGGCTTTCGGCGGCCGCGCCGACGCGATGGGCCTGTTGGCTCCCGAGGGTCCCGTGTACCAGTCGGGCACGCTGTCGGGCAATCCGGTGGGCGTGGCCGCGGGGCTGGCCCAGCTGCGCCAGCTCGACGCGGACGCCTATGCCCGCCTCGACACGCTGGCCGATCGGCTCATCGACGGGTTGGCGCAGGCGTGCCGCGACGCCGGCGTGGGCGTGGCCATCCAGCGGGCCAACAGCCTGTTCAGCGTGTTCTTCCGCGCCGATTCCGACGCGGTGACCGTCCACGGGCCCGGAGCCGAGATCGCCGAGCCGGCCGTGGCGAACTTCGACGACGCCAAGGCCTGCGACCACCAGCGGTTCGCGGCCTTCTTCTCGCGCATGCTCGACCGCGGCATCCACCTCCCGCCCAGCGGCTTCGAGGCGATCTTCGTGTCGCTGGCCCACGCCGAGGGCGACATCGACGCCACGGTCGCCGCGGCTCGCGAGAGCCTGTCCGACATCGCCTGAGGGGCGGTACCCTCGGGTCGATGAGCGCGCCTGACGACCCCGACTCCGACCCTTCCGCTCATCCGCCGGCGCGCCGTGGCCTGGGGGCCGTGGGGCGCACCGTGCTGCTGGGGGTGGGGGTGGTCGCGGCGTTCTTCGTGGGCCTGGCGGCCGTGGCATTGTTCGCCGGGGGTGACCGGGGCGGCGAGCCGACCGCGGATGGCGACGGCGGCGAGCCCGCCGAGGTGGCCGACGCGTCGCGCCTGGAAGACCGCGACGAGCCGGACACGCTCCCGGAGGCCACCCTGGAGGGGTTCGGTGACGAGGCGCCGGTGGAGATGGCCGACTACGCGGGCCGCCCGCTGGTGGTCAACTTCTGGGCGACGTGGTGCGCGCCGTGTGTGGAGGAGATGCCCGATCTGCAGCGCGTGCACGAGCAGGTCGGTGACGAGGTGACCTTCCTCGGTGTCAACGTGCGGGACGCGCCCAGCAACGCCGAGCCCTTCGTCGAGGAGCTCGGCATCACCTATGACCTCGCCGTCGACTCCGAGGGGGACTACTACCGCGAGGTCGGCTCGATGGGCATGCCCACCACCTTGCTGGTGGCCTCCGACGGCCGCATCGTCGCCCGCCGGGTGGGGGCGGTGACCGCCGCGGATCTGCGCGAGCTGCTCGCCGAGCAGCTGGGCGTGCGCCCGTGAGGGCACGAGGACCTGCGAGCGAGGTAGTGGGCGCCGCGCCACGGGCATCGCCCGGTTGGCGTGCCCGCGGGCACCCCGGTACGCTTGGATTCGCCCCGAACCGATGAGAACGCCGGCCCCGAACACGGTGTCCACCCCGACGCTGGGAGGAAATGTCCGGCGTGTCCTGGGCGGGCGCCGTGATGGCGTGGGAAGGGAGCGCAGTGGAGTTTGTCCGCCAGTTCTTCGGCACGTTGCCCGAAGCCTTCGCGGCTGTGTGGGAGTTCCTGGACGGGCTGTACGGCCTCGCGGTGCTGGGCGTGAGCCTGGTGCTCATCGCCGTGTTCCTGCTGCTGGCGCACCGGCTGCGCCCCGGCCACGAATGGCTCTCGGCGGTCTTCGGGGTTCTCGGCGGCGCCGTCGCGTTCTGGTGGTTGTTCGGCATCCTGCCCTCGGCGTGGGTGTACTTCGCCGACAGCGAGCGCGATCTGCTCGAGGGCACCGTGCTGCCGGGCGCCATCCCGGGAGCCGACAACTTCTATC
>CAYQMQ010000348.1:0-2634 GCA_964418395.1 uncultured Actinomycetota bacterium | reverse complement strand
GTCAGGCGGAAGGCGTGCTCCATGTTGGTGCCGTAGACGCGCTCCCAGCCCGCGCCCATCAGGTCGGCGGGGCGCATCCGGCGGGCGTAGTCGGAGAACCCGACGATGTGGAAGGCGTCCTGCGGATACTGCCCGGCCACGAGCGCGTGCAGCGCCAGCGCGACCGTCTTGGCCGGCACCCAGTTGCCGCGCAGCGGCATCGAGAACGACATGTCCAGCAGCAGCACGGTGCTGGCGCGGGTGCGCTGCTCGGCTTCGACCACGGCGAAGTCGTCGACCGACACCGCCAGCGGGGGCCCGTCCGCGCCGCGGCGCACGGCGTTGCCGACCGTCTCGCCGACGTCGAGCCGGAGCGGATCGCCGAACTGCCACGGCCGGACCGCCCCGGTGGGCTCCTCGGAGCCGCCGGGCTGGTCGGTGCGGTGCCCGCCGGGGCGCAGACCCGCGTGGCGGCCGTAGATGCGCGACAGCGACCGCTGACCCAGCCGCCGGATCCCCCGCGGGGTGAGCTCCAGCCGGCCCTGGCGGCGCTGGGCCATGCCGGCCCGCTCCAACGCCCGTTCGACTTCGCGCAGCTGCGCGAGCTCGTCGGCGGCCTCGTCGCCGACCAGCTCGCGGAGCCGCTCCGGGTCGACGTCCTCCAAGCGGGCGCCGGGATAGTCCTGGCGCAGCGCCTGACCGAGGTCCTCGTAGTCCTGCAGGTGCTCGAGCCAGTCCACGGTGTCGGTCAGCGACCCGGCCATCTCCTCGCCGGCCATGGGCGCATCCGACGGCTGGCCCCACGACAGCTCGGGGTGGGCGCGGGCCAGGGCGTCGGCGAGCTGGCTGGCCTCCCACTGCAGGTCGAGGTCGCCGAGGGCCTGCTCGGCCATCTCGGCGAGCTGGCGGCGCTGGTCGGCGTCGAGGCTGGCCATCAGCCGCGACATCGCCGCCATGCGGCGCGCGAGCTCCTCGACGAGCTCGTCCAGCGACTCCGGGTTGCCGGGCACGAGGTCGCCGTAGCGCTCCATGAACCCGTCGAAGTCGGGCTCGCCGCCGCGCTCGCGCTCGGCGAGCATGGCGTTGAGCTCGCCGAGCATGGCCTGCATCCGCTCGAGGTCGGCCGGCGAGGCCGAGCCCAGCGCCCCGGCCAGCTGGCCGAAGGTCGCCTCGGCCACGTCGCGGCGCAGGCGCTCACGCAGCTCGGCGAAGTCGGCCTCGGCCTGCGGGTCGGCCCAGTCGTGGTCGTCCAGCGCGCTCAGCCGGCCGGCGACGTCGTCGGGCAGCTCGGCGAGCTCATCGGCGGACCGGTCGGCGTCGGCGTCCAACGCGAGCCGCTCCTGGTCGACGATCTCGTCGAGCTCGTCGGCGATCTGCTGCAGCTGATCCGCCACCCCCAGCCGCTCGAGCTCGCGGCGGCGGGCCTCCTCCACCCGGCGGCGCAGGTCGTCGAGGCCGCCGGTGCCCGACGTGCCGCGCCGCAACAGCTGGGACAGGGCCCGGTCGGGGTCGTCGCCGGCGAGCAGGTCGTCGGCGAGCTCGTCGAGCACGTCGCCGGCGTCGGCCCGCTCGGCCAGCGGCTGTTGGGTGCCGGTCCAGCGTTCGTAGCGGGTGCGCATCGGCTCAGCCCGTCTGGAAGCGCGCGCGGGAGCCGTCGTCCAGCTCGACGCGATCGAGCCGGCGGCTCAGGTGCAACCCTTCGAGGGCGAGCTCGAGGCCGGCGGCGGCCAGCCCGGGGTTCTCGCCGTCCACGCCGAGGGCGCTGACCAACGAGCCCAGGCCGGGCGCCGTCTCCAGCTGCCCCAACAACGCCTCGGCGGTGACCAGGTCACCGGTCTCGACCGCGCGGCCGTCGTCGAAGGCGGCCAGCAGCCCCGACAGGTCCACGGTGCCGGCCCGCCGGCGGAACACCTCCAGCACCGCCCGCTTGGCGGCGTGCTCGAGCAGCTCGGCCTCGCGGCCCTCCTCGATGTCGTCGACTTCGATCTTGCCCATGCCGGCGCTGATCACCGCGGCGAGGTCGGCGCAGCGGGCCACCGCCTGCGGCTCGCCGCCGCGGACGGCGCGGCGCAACGCGCTGGCCGCCAGCGTCTCGTATGCCGCCACCGAGAACCGCACCGACACCCCGGAGCGCTGGTTGACCTCCGGCGAAGCGCGCAGGGTGCGGGCCATGGCCGCCACGACCTCGGCCATGAAATCCGGCACGGTCACCGGCACCCCCACGCGGTCACCGCCGACGACCGCCGCCTCGGCCTGCATGATCGCGACCTCGTCGTCGAGCTCGCGGGGGTAGTGGGTGCGGATCTCGGCGCGGAACCGGTCCTTCAGCGGGGTGATGATGCGGCCCCGGTTGGTGTAGTCCTCCGGGTTGGCGGTGGCGACCACCAGCAGGTCCAGCGGCAGCCGCAGCGCGTAGCCGCGCACCTGCACGTCGCGCTCCTCCATGATGTTGAGCAGCGCCACCTGGATGCGCTCGGCGAGGTCGGGCAGCTCGTTGATCGCCACGATGCCGCGGTTGTGGCGCGGCACGAGCCCGTAGTGCACGGTGCCGGGGTCGTCGAGGTAGCGGCCCTCGGCGACCTTGATCGGGTCGACGTCGCCGATGAGGTCGGCCACCGAGATGTCGGGGGTGGCCAGCTTCTCGGCGTAGCGCTC
>CAYQMQ010000347.1:0-2657 GCA_964418395.1 uncultured Actinomycetota bacterium | reverse complement strand
TGGCCTCCGACGTCGCCGCGGGCATCGAGTACGCCGCGACCCACGGCGCCGACGTGATCAGCCTGAGCCTGGGCTCACCGAACTCGACCAACCTGCTGGCCGACGCAGTGACCGCCGCCGCCGAGCACGGCTCGCTGGTGGTCGCCAGCGCCGGCAACTTCGGCGATCAGAACAAGGTCTACCCGGCGGCCTACGAGGACGCCGTCGGCGTGGTGGCAAGCGACCGCGACGACGCCCGCTACGACTTCTCCTCGTTCGGCGACTGGGCCGAGATCGCCGCGCCCGGCTGCAACCCGGCCACCGACCTCGGCGGGGGCTACCGGCGCTACTGCGGCACGTCCTCGGCCGCCCCGGTGGTCGCCGGCGCGGCGGGGCTGGCCCGGTCCGCCCAACCCGACGCCAGCGTCGCCCAGCTGCGCCAGGCCCTGCGCGAGGGGGCGGCCAGCTTCGGCCAGGCCGACTGGGGCCGGCTGGACGCCGCGGCCACCCTCGCCGCGCTGCCCCACACCGAGGAGCCCGACGTGGGCGACGACCTCGACGACATCGATCCCGACGGGGAGCTCGAGGATCGCACCGAGCCCGGTGATCCCCGCGAAGAGCAGGACGGCGACCCCGGCGTGACCCAGCGGCGCCTGTCCGGCGTCGACCGCTTCGCCACCGCCGCGCGGCTGTCACGCAACGCCTTCCCCGACGAGGACACCGCCGACAGCCTTCTCGGCGGCGTGCTCGGCGACGCCGTCCCGCAGCAGGTGTATCTGACCAGCGGGCTGACGTTCGCCGACGCGCTGGCCGCCGGGCCGGCGGCCGGCACGGCCCAGGCGCCGGTGCTGCTGGCCGCCCGCGACACGCTGCCGGGCGCCACCGCCGACGAGCTCGCCCGGCTCGATCCCGAGGAGGTCGTGGTCGTCGGCGGGCCCGGCGCGATCAGCGACGGAGTCGCTGAGGCCGCCGGCGATGCGGCCGGCGCCTCCACTCGCCGCCTCGCCGGCAGCACCCGCTTCGCCACCGCCGCCGAGGTCGCCCGCGACGCCTTCGACGCCGACGCGGGGACGGCCTATGTGGCCACCGGCGTGGGCTTTGCCGACGCGCTGGCCGGCGTGCCCGCCGCCGTGGTCGACGGCGCGCCGATGCTGCTGACCGCCCCCGATCAGCTGCCCGCCTCGGTCGCCGACGCCCTCGCCGAGCTGGACCTCCAGCGGATCGTGGTGCTCGGCGGGCCGGACGCGGTGTCCCCGGCGGTCGTCGCCGAGCTTGAAGGACTGGCCAGCAGCGGCGTGGACCGGCTTGCCGGCGACGGGCGCTTCGCCACCGCCGCCGCTGTCGCCGACCGGTTCCCTGCCGCCACCGAGACGATCCATCTGGCCACCGGCGCCGACTTCCCCGACGCGCTGGCCGCCGGCCCGATCGCCGGGCTCGACGGCGCCCCGCTGCTGCTGGCCACCCGCGACCAGCTGCCGGCGGCCACCGCCACCCAGCTGGGCCGTCTGCAGCCGGACACCAACGTGTTGCTCGGCGGCACGGCCGTGTTGTCCGACACGGTCCAAGCCGGCGCCGCAGCGGCGAGCGCCAGCTCCTGACCCTGCCGCGCGAGGCCGGACGCTTCGGCGTCGGTCGGTCCGGGCGGGAGGGCCTGGCGACCATAGCCTGTCCCACCGTCGCGGCTCACGAGCGCTGGTGGCGTATGGTCGGAGGGGACCGCCGCCGCCGACCCTCATCGAGCCGCCGTGACGACCCCGTCCGGAGACGACGCCGCCGACGTCGACGAGTTCGAGTCCACCCGCCCGCTGTGGAAAGAGCCGCCGTTTCTGCTCGGGGTGGTGGTGCTGCTCGTGCTCGCGGCCGTGATCGGCGGCCTGTACCTCTCCGATGGGGACGACGACCCCGAGATCGGCTTGCCCGACCCGGGAGAGAGCCCCACCCCCACAGTCGAGCCCACCCCGGCGCTGAGCCCCACCCCGACCGCGACGCCGTCCCCATCCCCGTCGCCCTCGCCGGTCAACGAGCCCATCGATCCCTCCGCGCCCGAGCTCCCCGAAGACGATGACGAGCCCGACATCGTCCGCGGCGACGAGCCCGAGCCGGTCGAGGCGACCGGCGAACGCTCGGGGCGCACCCAGGTCATCGAGCACGAGGGCGGGCTGGCCGTCATCCGCTTGGCCCACGCCGGCGACGGGGGCTTTCGGGCTCGGGTGGTCGACGAGTTCGGCGCGCCGGTGGCGGAGCTGTCCGACGACGAGGAGGACGGCGAGGTGCTCGCCGACGCGGAAGGGCGCTACTCGGGAAGCCGGGCGATGGTGCTCGACGAGGGGCGCTACCGCGTCCAGATCGTCGCCGACGGGGTGTGGGGCGTGCGCTGGACCCAGCCGCGCTACGAGCGCGCGCCGTCCCCGCCGACCTCCATCTCGGCATCGGCCGATCTGGCCAGCCTCCCGTTCACGGTGTCGGGAGCGAGGATCGACATCCGCTGGCAGGTGGACGGCGACGAGGTCAGCGTCCGGGTCATCAACGTGGTCGGGGCGATCGCAGCCGAGCTCACCGCCAGCGACGGCGACCGCACCACGGTCGACGGGCTCGGCGGCGGTCTGTACTTGCTGGATGTGCGCGCCGCCGAGCCGTGGCGTGCCGAGGTGCGCTGACGCCGCTCACGCAGCGCAGCG
>CAYQMQ010000346.1:0-2661 GCA_964418395.1 uncultured Actinomycetota bacterium | reverse complement strand
CGCGTCGATCACCTGCACCTCGTCGGCGGGGTCACGGGTGACGAACACCGGGGTGCTGTCCTCCAGCACGGTGGCCACCGTCTCGTCGAGCGTCGGCAGCCCCACGCGCCGCAGCTCGTCGTCGTCCCCGGCGCTCACCAACAGGCCGACGGTCGACGCGGCGGCGACGGCGATGGCGGCGGCGATCAGCACACGGCGCATGCGGGTGATGGTGCCAGCAATCCGCGTGGAGGTCCCATCGGGCGCAGGCGCCCTCCCCGCCGACGGCCGTCCTCACCCTCGCGTCCGCTCTCATCGCCGCGGGCGCAGGAAGCGGCACGCCGCGACGTCGAAGCGGCCCAAGCCGATCGTCCGCTGGCCGTCGGGCACCAGGCCGGCCGTGGTGGCCGCCCGGGTGGCCACGCGCTGCGACGGGGCGAGCCAGACCACCCGCCCGCCGGGGGTCAGGTGGCGGGCCAGCCCGGCCAGCGACGCCTCGTACAACCTGGCCAGCTCGCGGCTGCGTCCCACCCGCACCCCGTAGGGCGGATTGGCCACCACGACGTCGACCTCTCCGACGGCGTCCAGGCGGCGCGCGTCCCCTCGCGTCACCGCGACCGCTTCGCTGAGGCCGGCGGCGGCGAGGTTGGCCCGCGCGTCCGCCAGGCAGCGTGGGTCGCGGTCGGCGGCGGTGATCGCCAGCGGCGCGTCGGCGCGATCGGTTGCCGCAGCCGCAACGGCGGCTTCGGCCGCCGCGGCGGTGTCGGCATCGCGCAGCCCCAGCGCGTCGAGGCGGTCGCCGGCCACGGTGGGCGGGGGCACGCACCGGGCGGCGCGGGCCGCTTCGATGGGGATGGTGGCGGTTCCACACATCGGATCGAGCAGGCGCTCGGATGGACGCCAGCCCGCCAGGGCCACCAGCGCCGCGGCGATCACCGGGTTGAGCCCGGCACGGTGGCGGCGGGGCAGGTCGGTGCGCTGGTGACGGCTGCCGGCGGTCAGCTCGCAGCCCACGCGCAGGCGCCGACCGGTGAGCTCGACGCGGACCACGCTGACCGGCGCGTCGAGGTCGACCGGCAGGCGACGGCCGGTGCGGGCGCGGTGGGCGGCGATCACGGCCGCGCCGGCCTCCCGGGCGATGTCGGGGGAGCGGAAGTCGTGCTCGCCGTGGCGCTCGGCCGTCACCGCGAACGGGGCGTCCGGCAACGCCAGCGGGGCCTGACGGACCAGCCCCGCGATGTCGTCGAGCCCGTCGACCTCGGCGTGGGCCACCAGCCACGACACGCGGGTGATGGTGCGGGACGCGCGCAGCGTCGCCTCCACCCCGGCCAGATCGCAGGTGCCGTATACCGCGCCGCGCTCCCAGGCGAGCCCGGCCGTGGCGTCCGCCTGCCGCGCTGCGCCCACCGCGACGTCGGCATGGCGCCAGCCCAGCGCCGAAAGCTCGGCGGCGGCTTCGGGCTCGCACCCGCCCGGCGTGGACGCCCACAGGGTGAGCGGGGTCTCGCCGGCCCCGGCGGGCACGGCGAGCTCCGCCCGCACCGCCGCGGCGGCGGCGCAGATCGCGTCGGTGCCAGGGGGTGTCGCCCGGTCGCCCGCGTCGGTCACGAACCGAGCGTGAGCCGCGCAACCTGTGGGGTGGCCGCTCACGCGATCACCTCTGCTCGGTCGGTCGCGGAGGCGGTGGGATTCGAACCCACGAGACCCGCGAGGGGCCTGGCGGTTTTCAAGACCGCTGCCTTCGGCCGCTCGGCCACGCCTCCGGCGGCGAGTGTAAGAGCCTGCGCGGAAACAGCCTGGTCGGTGTCGGGGCAGGATCAGTTCACGGCGAATGAGGCCATGGCGGCTTTTTCCGCCAGGTGGCCGACGCGGCGGCGGTCACCGTGGTTGGGCCGACCGGCGCTCGATACACTCGCCCGCGTCCGCCGCTCGGCGGGCACGGAGGCTTCGCCTAGTCTGGCCTAGGGCGCGGCACTGCTAATGCCGTTGAGGACTGTGTCCTCTCGAGGGTTCGAATCCCTCAGCCTCCGCGGGCTGCGTCGCCGGTTCCCCGACAGGGGAATGCGCAGCCGCGCGTGCGAGCGCACAGCCCGGGTCGTGGCGGTCAGGCGGACGCGGCCAGCGGGTTGGGTTCCAGCTCGATCTCGGCGAGCCGCCCCTCGAGCTCGGCGGCAACTCCGCAACAGTCATCGACGAGAGTCGGATCCTCACAGTGCGCGGCGGCCTCCAACAACTCAACCCGCAGCGTCACCAGCCGGGTGAACGCCGCCCCCACATCCAAGCGCGGATCCTCCAACAGCTCGCACGCGTCGGTAATCAGCGCCTCGACTTCCTCAACGCTCATGGCCTCGTACCTCCCTGTGGCTCCGGCGGACTGGGTGCACGCGGCAGTGACCAGCGATGCCCTCAGGATGCACCAGGGGTGTGACAATTCCGTGGAACCGCCGCAGCGCCCCCGCTCGGCGCGAGACGACCCAGGACGGAGACACCAGATGCTGACCAGCCGCAATCCGGCCCTGACCCGCGTGGTGGGCGGCGCGGGCGGGGCCCCGCCGAAGCCGGGCCAACCGTCGGCCGACCGCGAACCCGGCCAGCCCCAACAGCTCGGCGACCGCGCCACGATCGAAGGGATCGTCTACAAGACGCTCGGCCTGCTGGCGCTGACCGCGGTGACCACCGTGG
>CAYQMQ010000345.1:0-2700 GCA_964418395.1 uncultured Actinomycetota bacterium | reverse complement strand
CCTACAGCGAGGATCAGCAAGCCGAGCTCGAAGAGAAGCTCCTCAGCGGCGAGGACTTCACCCTGGAGGATTTCCTCGAGCAGATGCAGCAGGTCAAGAAGATGGGGCCGCTGCAGAACCTGCTGGGGATGATGCCCGGGGTGGGCAAGGAGCTGCGCGACGTCGAGGTCTCCGAGGACGACCTCAAACCCACCGAGGCCATCATCCAGTCGATGACCCGCGAGGAGCGGCACAACCCCAAGATCCTCAACGGCAAGCGCAAACGGCGCATCGCTGCCGGCTCGGGCCGCAGCGCCCAAGAGGTCAACGAGCTGTTGAGCAACTTCGAGCAGATGCAGCAGATGATGAAACAGCTCGGCGGCGCGGCCGGCGGCAAGGGCTCGCTGGGCCAAGCCAAGCAGATGCGCCAGATGGCCAAAGCCGGCGGCGGCGGCGACATGGACATGGCGTCGCTGATGAGTCAGTTCGGCGACGGAGCCGGGGTCCCGCAGATGCCGGCCGGCAGCGGCGGGCGAGCCGGCTCGGGCGGTGCCGGCGGCGGTCCCGCCCGCCCCAAGAACAAGCGGGTGCCGGACCGCAAGAAGAAGAAAAAGAAGAAGCGCTGACCCACCCTCGTAGACGAGCGCCGCCCCCGGATGTCCGACGACGTCACCTCCCACCTGGCCACGCTCGGCGAGCGCGTGTGGGACCGGGTGCTGGCTGACCATCCGGTGACCGCGACCCTGCTGGGCGACCACCGTTTCGACGCTGAGCTCGGGGACGCGTCCGAAGCGTGCGAGGACGCGCTCGGCGGCGACCTCGCCGCCCTCGACGCCGAGCTGGCAACGTTCGACCCGGACACCCTGCCGCTCGAAGCTCGACTGCACCACGGCATGGCGCGCGCCCTGTGCGATCTGGTGATCGCACCGATTCGCCATCGCCTCGCCGAGCTCACCTGCGACACGATGGAAGGTCCCCACCTGCGGCTGTTGCGCGACCTGCCGATGGTGACGCTGACCGCCGACGTCCACGCCGAGGCCCACCTCGAACGACTGGAACAGGCGCCCACGTTTCTCGAGCGAGCCCTGCAACGGCTGGGTGCCGGCGTCGCCCGCGGCCGCACCCCCGCGGCGGCCACCGTGAACCGCGTGTGCCATCAGCTGAACGCTGCCCTGGCCACCCCGGTGGCCGACGACCCGCTCATGGGCGTCGAGCCGCCGTCGCACTGGGACGCCGCCCGCGCCGACCGGTGGCGCCAGCGGGTCGCCGACGCCGTCCGCGACCACGTACGCCCGGCCCTGGCGCGCTACCGCGACGGCGTCGCCACCGAGGTGGCCCCCGCCGCCCGTCCCGATGATCGCGCCGGATTGTGCTGGCTCGAGGGGGGCGCCCAGGCCTACGCCGACCTTGTGCGCACCCAGACGTCGCAACCGCTGGACCCGCAAGCCGTGCACGACAGCGGCCTCGCCGACTTCGACGGCTACCTCGCCGAGGAGTACGCCCGCATCGCCGCCCCCGTCGTCGGCACCCACGATCTCCCCGAGATCTTTGCCACGCTCCGCGACAACCCGGCCTACCGGTTCGCCGACGCCGATCAGGTCCGCCGCGTCGCCACCGCTGCCCTCACCCGCGCCCAAGCCGCGATTCCGGCGTGGTTCGGCCGGCTCCCGCAAACCGAGTGCGTCATCGCCGAGATGCCGGCCTCGCTGGCCGCCGACTCCCCCGTGGCCATGTACATCCCGCCAGCCGCCGACGGCTCGCGGCCGGGCACCCACTGGATCAACACCCACCGGCCCAGCGAGTTGCACCGGTTCGAGGCCGAATCGATCGGGTTCCACGAAGCCGTGCCGGGCCACCATCTCGAGCGCGCGCTGGCCACGGAGCTGGTTGGGGTCCCCGAGTTTCGCCGCCACACGCCGACGACCGCCTACGTGGAAGGCTGGGGGCTGTATGCCGAGCGGCTGGCCGACGAGATGGGCCTGTACTCCACGCCGCTGGACCGGGTAGGGATGCTCACCGCTGACTCGTGGCGGACCGGGCGCCTGGTCGTCGACACCGGCCTGCACGCCCTCGGGTGGAGCCGCCAGCAGGCCGTGGACTTCCTGCGGCGGCACACGCCGCAGCCCGCGGCCGACATCGACGTGGAGGTGGACCGCTACATCGGTCTGCCCGGCCAAGCCTTGGCCTACAAGGTGGGACAGCGCGAGATCCTGCGCCAGCGCGACACCGCCCACCAGCGGCTCGGCGCGCGCTTTGATGTGGCGGCCTTCCACGCCTCGATCCTCGGCCACGGCCCGTTGACGCTGCCGCTGCTGGCCGACGTGTGCGCCGCCGACCTTCCCGGCTGACCCCCGCTCTCCGCCGCTAGGGTGAGCGTGAAGCGTTCCGCCGGACCGGGGCGGCGAGAGGCTTCCCCCTGTCCCGCCGCGGGCCCGCCCTACCCCCAGCCCATCTCGTGCAGCTGATGGTCGTCGATGCCCACGTGATGGGCGAGCTCGTGGACCACCGTGACCGCGATCTCCTCGACGAGATCGTCCTCGTCATCACACATCTCGCACAGCGGCAGCCGGTAGATCGAGATCTTGTCGGGCAGATCCCCGCCGTAGTCCCACCGCTCGGTCAGCGGCACGCCCTCGTACAGGCCCAACAGCTCCGGGTCATCGTCGTGGCGATCCTCCACCACCACCGCCACGTTCTCGAACTGCGCCGCCAGCTCCTCCG
>CAYQMQ010000344.1:0-2710 GCA_964418395.1 uncultured Actinomycetota bacterium | reverse complement strand
CGACCCGTTTCCTTTGGAGGGGAGCTCATGCACTGGCTCATCCGCACGCCCGCCTACGTTGCCGTAGCGGCGATCATCGCGCTGACCGCGGGGTTGGCGGCGCCCGCCCCCGTGGCCGCCCAGGCGGCCGACGGGGCCGCAGGCGAGGTCTCGGCCGACCTCGTCACCGTTCACGATGTGAACGTGGCCGAGCAGCAGATAGCCGAGCTGGAGGTCGCCCGCGCCCGCGGCGAGGTGGGCGCCAGCGTCAGCGACGAACTGGCCGCACAGCTCGAGGATCCGCCCCAGGGCGAGCTGGTCAGCGCCGCGCTGGCCAACAACCTGGACGCGCGGCTGCTGGATGAGCTCGCGCTCGAAGAGCTGCTGGTGCACGCCGAGCAGGGCTCGCCGCCGGATGCGGAGGAGGCCGACAGCGACACGCTGGTGGAGCTGCCCGACAACCCGCTGCTTGCCGCCCAGATCGCCTCGGCCAGTGCGCGGGCGCTGACCGGCGACCCGCTGGGCTGCCCCGGGTTCGACACGTCCTACGTGGACGCCTCCACCGACCTGGCCGGCGCCGAGGTGCTGCCGGGCGGGGTCGACGACGACACCCCGCTGCTGGCGCTGACCGGCCGCGGCGACGATGACGTGGTGGCAAGCCACGGCGTGACCGAGCTGGTCGACGCGCCGGCGCTGGAAGGCGACGCGGTGCGGTCGGTGGCCACCGCCGACCTGGCCGCGGTGGAGCTGGCCGAGTACCAGATCGCGCTGGTCAGCCAGCCCCGCCTGGCGGTGACCTCGCCGGGTCCGAGCGCCGGCTTCGCCGACGCGCAGGAGGCCATGGACGCCGGCGCGCTGGAGTGGGAGGCGCCGCTGTTGGAGATCCGCGATCCCGCCGGGCAGGTCGTGGCCCGCCTGGGCGCCGACGAGGTGGACGACAGCTTCGAGATCCCCGGGGTGGCCACCATCTCGGTGGGCGACGTAGAGCTGACGAGCAACGGCAGCGACGGGACGTTGGCGGCCGAGGGCGAGTTCGTGCGCATCGACGTGGCCGACGAGCTCGGCGCCGTGGCCCACGGCGACGTGGCCGTGGCCCCGCTGTCGGCCAGCGCCACCACGCCCGAGGGCGGGGTGGACTGCCCCACGTCGGTCGATCGCGTGGACGGGCCCACCCGGGTCGACACCAGCGTCGAGGTGTCCGAGGACGCCTTTGAGTCCGCCACCGCGGCGGTGCTGGCGCGCTCGGATGACTTCCCCGACGCGCTGACGGCCTCGTCGCTGGCCGCCGAGATCTCCGGCCCGATCCTGGTCAACCCGCCGTCGTCGCTGAACGACGACGTCGGCGACGAGCTCGAGCGCCTCGGCGTCGAGGAGGTCTATCTGGCCGGCGGCACCGCGGCCTTGTCCGAGCAGGTCGAACAGGACGTGCAGGATCGCGGCATCGACACCATCCGCCTGGCCGGCAACACCCGCTATCACACCGCCGAGCTCATCGCCCGCGAGGTCGCTGATCTGGGCGGCCCGGTCAACAGCGTGGTGGTGGCTCGCGACGACCTGTTCCCCGACGCGCTGGCGGCGGGCAACCTCGCCACCTGGGCGCGGTCGCCGATCCTGTTGACTCGACCGGACCGGCTGCACGGCAACTCCGAGGAGACCATGACCGACTCGTCGGTGGTCGACGGCGACGGCGCGTTCATCGTCGGCGGCACCGCGGCGGTTGGCATCGGCGCGGAGTCCGACGTCCGTGACGCCGGCTTTTCCACCGAGCGGCTGGCCGGCCCGGAGCGCTACGCCACGTCGGTGGCCATCCTCGAGCGGGTGGTCGACTCGACCGACGCCACCTTCACCCCGCTGTACTTCGCCACCGGCCGGGACTTCTCCGACGCGCTGGTGGCCGCCCCGGCGGCCCACTTCACCGGTGGGTCGCTGAGCCTGGTCGACGGGGTCGACCTCGACATCAGCCACGCCACCCGCGACCTGCTGATAGAGCGCGGCGACGAGGTGGGCGCCGTCAAGATCGTCGGCGGCACGGCGGCGATCAGCCAATCGGTGGTCGATGACATCATGGAGATCCTCAACGCCGAGTGACCTCCCGCGCGGGCATGGGGCCCCGTCTTTCGAGGCGGGGTCCCTTCCGCGAGCGGGGCCGGCAGCGCGGCGACGGCCGCGGCTCCTCAGCTCCGCGGCTCTCCGGCTCCCCGGCTCCCCGGCAACAGTGAACCGTCAGATGCGACGGTTCACTCCGACGGGCGGGCGGCATCATCGTCGCCGGACGGCTCGGACGGCTCGGACGGCTCATCGCTTCCCTGACCGGAGCCGTCCCCGCCGGATGTCGCGCCCTCACCATCCTCGGGGGGTTCATCGTCGTCTGACGGCAGTTCCGGGGGCGGGTCCGGCTGCGGGGTCGATGGCGGCGAGAGCGGCTCGTCGTCGGCCGGCTCGTCGTCGGGGGCGGGGGTCGGTTCGGGCTCCGGGCTCGGCTCGGGCTCCGGGCTCGGTTCGGGCTCCGGGCTTGGCTCGGGCTCCGGGGCGGGTTCCGGCTCGGGAGCTTCCCGTGGGGTGGGCTCGCGCAGGTCGAGCTCGCCCGGCGGCGGGAAGTCGGCGGGCTCGACCGGCTCGAGCGCGGTGCTGGCGAACTGCGCCCACGCCTGGGCGGGAAAGCCGCCGCCGGAGGGATTGCCGGGCATCGCCTCGTTGCCCTCGGGGCGTCCGAGCCACACCGAGGCGGTCA
>CAYQMQ010000343.1:0-2712 GCA_964418395.1 uncultured Actinomycetota bacterium | reverse complement strand
GCTCGCCACGGGCCAGCAGCGGGTAGAACGACTCGGGGGTGTGGGTGGCCTCGGCCGGGTCGGTGACGTCGTAGCCGAGCTCCTCCAACAGCTGCCGGTGGATCTCCGCCTGCAGGTGGCCGGTGTCCCACGTGGCCCGGGCCAGGCGCACCGGCTCGTCCGTGCCGGGCTCGCCGCCGGGCCCACCGCTAGTGACCCCGGGCGCGTCGCCGTCGGCGCCGCCGCCGCATGCGGCCAGCGTCCCGGCGGCAAGGGCCACGACCGCCGCCCATCGCAGGCCACGGTTCCGGTTGGCGGTGCTCATCGCGTCTCCGTTCACGGCGTGGTCGCCGTCGTGGTCCGGGTCACCCGGACGAGGGCCGGTCGCTCTCGTCAGCGGCGGTGCCGCTCTCAGCGGCTTCGCCTTCCCCGGGCGGCGGTTCGTCGTCCTCCAGCACCGAGGCGGGTTCGCCGCTCTCGCGCCGCACGTGCTCCAGCAGCGCCCCGTGGCGGCTGCGGAAGACCTCGGCGTCGTAGTGGGCCTCGAGCAGGTCGAGCTCCTCGTGGAAGGCGCGGCGGAGGCTCCAGCACAGCACCAGCAGCACGAGCGCGAACGGCAGCCCCGTGGCCACCGCCGCGGTCTGCAGCGCCGACAGCCCCCCGCCGATGAGCAGCACCGCGGCCAGCACGCCCTCCATGACCGCCCAGAAGATGCGCTGGGCCCGCGGCGAGTCGAGCTTGCCGCCGGAGGTGAGGTGGTCGACCACCAGCGAGCCCGAGTCCGAGGAGGTCACGAAGAACGAGACCACGAGCAGCACCCCGAGCAGGGAGGTGACCTGGGCCAGCGGGAACGCCTGCAGCATCTCGAACAGGGCGGTGGCCACGTTCTCGTTGACCGCCGTGGCGAGGTCGCGCGCGCCGCTCAGCTGCAGGTTCAGCGCCGTGCCGCCGAACACCGACATCCAAAAGAACGACAGCAGCGCCGGGAAGAGCACCACGCTGAGCACGGTCTCCCGCACCGTGCGGCCCTTGGAGACGCGGGCGATGAACATGCCCACGAACGGCGACCACGAGATCCACCAACCCCAGTAGAACACTGTCCAGCTGCCCTGCCAGTTGGTGTCGGCGAACGCCTCGCTCCAGAACGCGAGCTCCGGCAGCGAGCTCACGTAGAAGCCGACGCTCTGGACGAAGGCCGAGAGGATGAACAGCGCCGGGCCCACCACCAGCAGAAACAGCATCAGCGCGCCGGCGAGGCCGATGTTGAGCTGGCTGAGCCGCTTGACGCCGCCGTCGAGGCCGGCGATCACCGACAGCGTCGCCATGCCGGTGATGATGGCGATCAGCAGCACCTGGAAGCCCACCGTGTCCGGCCAGCCGAACAGGAAGTTCAACCCCGAGGCGGCCTGGCCCACGCCGAGGCCGAGGGAGGTCGCCAGCCCGGCGAGGGTGGCCAGCACCGTCAGCACGTCGATCGCGTTGCCCCACCCGCCGTAGATCCGGGGTCCGAGCAGCGGATAGAAGATGGAGCGAAACGTCAGCGGCAACCCGCGGTTGTAGGCGAAGAACGCCAGGGCGAGCGCCACCAGGGCATACACCGCCCACGGGTGCACGCCCCAGTGGTAGAAGGTGGCCGCCAGCGCCGCCTTGCCGGCCTCGCCGGTGCCGGGCTCGGCGCCGAACAGCGCCGGCGGCGCCTCCAGGTGGAAGATCGGCTCGGCCACCGACCAGAACATCAGCCCGATGCCCATGCCCGCGCTGATCAGCATCGAATACCAGGCGAAGCGGGTGAACTCCGGCTGCGCGCTCGGCCCGCCGATGCGGATCTTGCCGTAGCGGCTGAACGCGAAGTACACGACGACGAGCACGAAGACGTTGGCCACCAGGATGTAGAACCAGCCGAAGCCGTCGTTGATGCCCGCCAGCACCGTGGTGAACCACTCGTCGGCCTGCTCGGAGAAGGCCAGCGTGATCACGAGGAAGACGATCAGGATCCCGGCCGAGACGAACGTCACCGACGGGTGCAGGTCGAAGCCCCACTTCACGATGTTCGTGTCACCGGGCCGGCGGTGAGCGACCTCCGGATAGAAGTCGACGTCCGGGTCGACCTGCAGCCCCCGGAACCGCGCCCGGTGATAGATGGCGCGCCGCCGGCTGCGTTTGCGCTCGGCCTCGCGCTGCTCCAGTGCCTGCTCGGCTTCGGTCAAATCCCGTTTGGTCTCATCGGCCATCCGACTGCCTCTCCTCGGCTGTGGCTCGCACACGGGTGGCGGGGGACGCTAGCGGCCCGCACCGGATCGTCATACCCAGGTCAAGCCTTGGTGTGGCGGCGATGCCGCTGTCCGCAGGCCAGGCACGTGAACCACACCTCGTCGGCTTCGGTGGACAACACCCCACCGCCGGCGCGGCAGTGCGGGCACGCCGCCTCGGTGGTCCACAGCCGCGGAGCGGTGTCGGTGCCGTCCTCCCAGTCGAGGCGCTGGCGCTGTCGGCGCGCGATGTGGCGTCGGGTCGCGCCCACCCACAGCACCACCAGGACCACCCCCGCCACGGCGGCGGCCACCAGCCCCTCCACCACCACCTCCCGGGTGTCTCGACGGCTCGGCACCTCGACGGCTCGCTATCAGAGCCTAACCACTAGGATCTCTTCGATGGCAGAGTCCGGCGATGTGCACACGAGCCCCGCCCGCTTCGGGAAGGCGCTGCCCACGGTTCGCGCCGCGGCCACCGATC
>CAYQMQ010000342.1:0-2714 GCA_964418395.1 uncultured Actinomycetota bacterium | reverse complement strand
GCGCGCGGCACCGTCTCGGGATCGTGGCGGCGGTCGAGGAACGCCAGCACCCCGCCGTCGAACGACTGGGCGCCGAGGCTGACCCGCGTCACGCCGGCGCCGGCCAGTTCCGCTCCCAAGCCGGCGTCGACGTCCTCGGGGTTGGCTTCCAGCGAGATCTCGGCGTCGTCGGCGACCGGCAACACGTCACGTGCCGTGTCGAGCACCTCGGTCAGCTGCGCTCCGGTGAGCTGGGACGGCGTGCCGCCGCCCACGAAGACCGAGCCGAGCTCGCGCCACTGCCCGACCTGCGCGCCGGCTGGGGCCACCGCGGCCGGGCCCGCCTCGGCCACGGCGTGAAGCCGCGCGGTGAGCGCGTCGACGTAGGCGGCGCGCTGGGCGGCATCGTGGCCGGTGGCCACGTTGAAATCGCAGTAGCCACACCGGTGCCGACAGAACGGGACATGCAGGTACAGCCCGGGCGCGGGCGGTTCGCCGGGATCGTCAGCGAGGGGGCGGCGCGAAGCGGCGGCGAGGGCGCGCATCGCTGGTGCTACCGCTCCACGCTGAGGGCGGCCACGAACGCCTCCTGGGGCACCTCCACCGAGCCGACCGCCTTGGCCTTCTTCTTGCCCTCCTTCTGCTTCTCGAGCAGCTTGCGCTTGCGGGTCACGTCGCCGCCGTAGCACTTGGCGGTGACGTCCTTGCGCTTGGCCTTGACCGTTTCGCGGGCGATGATCTTGGACCCGATCGCGGCCTGGATCGGCACGTCGAACATCTGGCGCGGGATCAGCTCCTTGAGCTTGGCCACCATGCCCTTGCCGTACTCGTAGGCCTTGTCGCGGTGCACGATCTGGCTGAACGCGTCCACCGGCTCCCCGTTGAGCAGGATGTCGCAGCGCACGAGGTCGGCGGCGCGCTCGCCGGCCGGCTCGTAGTCGAAGCTGGCATAGCCGCGCGTGCCCGACTTCAGCTTGTCGAAGAAGTCGAAGATGATCTCGGCCAGCGGCAGGTGGTAGCGCAGCTCCACGCGCTCCTCGGTGAGATAGTCCATCTTGAGCATGTCGCCGCGCCGATGCTCGCACAACTGCATGACGGTGCCGACGAACTCAGCCGGCGACACGATCATCGCCTCGACGGTGGGCTCGCGGATCTCGGCGATGCGGCCCGCCTCGGGGAAGTCGGCCGGGTTCGACAGGCGCACTACCGCGTCCTCGTCCGGGCGGCGCGTGGCTTCGACGAGGGTGACCTCGTAGGCGACGTTGGGCGCGGTGGTCACCAGCGGGATGTCGTACTCGCGGTCGAGGCGCTCGCGGATGATCTCCATGTGCAGCATCCCGAGGAAGCCACAGCGGAAACCGAACCCGAGCGCGGCCGACGTCTCCGGCTCGTAGGTGAAGCTCGCGTCGTTGAGGCGCAGCCGGTCGAGCGCGTCGCGCAGGTCGGGGAAGTCGTCGGTGTCCACCGGGTACAGCCCGCAGAACACCATGGGCGTGGGCTCGCGATAGCCCGGCAGCTGGCCGGGGGCAGGGTTGTCGTGGTCGGTGACGGTGTCGCCGACGCGGGCGGCGTCCACCGACTTGATCGCCGCGGTCAGCACGCCGACCTCGCCGGGGCCGAGCGCGTCGACGGGCTTGGGCTCGGGGCTGATGACGGCGAGCTCGTCGAGCTCGTGATGGAACCCGGTGGCCATCAGCCGGATGTGCTGGCCCGGGCGCAGCTGCCCGTCGACCACGCGGACGAACGTCACCACCCCGCGGTAGGAGTCGTACTCGCTGTCGAAGATCAGCGCCCGCGTCGGGGCGTCAGCGTCACCCTTCGGCGCCGGGACGTCGGCGACGATGCGCTCCAGCACCTCGACCACGCCCTGGCCGGTCTTGGCCGACACGCGCAGCACGTCGGCCGCGCTGCCGCCCAGCAGGTTCGCGATCTCCTCGGCGATCATCTCCGTGCGGGCGGCGGGCAGGTCGATCTTGTTCAGCACCGGGATGACCTCGAGGCCGGCCTCGATGGCCATGTACAGGTTGGCGATCGTCTGGGCCTGCATCCCCTGGGCCGCATCGACCAGCAGCACCGCGCCCTCGCAGGCGTTCATGGCCCGGCTGACCTCGTAGGAGAAGTCGACGTGACCGGGGGTGTCGACGAGGTTGAGCAGGTGCTCCCCGCCGCCCGCGCTGGTGTAGGGCATCCGCACCGCCTGGGCCTTGATGGTGATCCCACGCTCGCGCTCCAGGTCCATGCGGTCGAGGTACTGGTCGCGCATGGCGCGTTCCTCGACCAGATGGGTGTGCTGCAGCATCCGATCGGCCAACGTCGACTTGCCGTGGTCGATGTGGGCGATGATGGCGAAGTTGCGGATGCGTTCGATCGGATACGTCATGGTTGAGCGCGCTCGGCGGTCGGGGACTCGGGCTCCAGGCTATCGAGGCGGGGGGCGCCCATGCCCTTCCGCCATCCCAACCCTGCTTCCGCCATCCCAACCCTGCTTCCGCCATCCCAACCCTGCTTCCGCCATCCCAGCCCACCCCCGCGCGCTCGCGTGGACACCGTCACGGTGCGGACCTACACTCATGCGTCGGCCCACACCGCGCGGGTTCGAGCCCCAACCGAGGGGCAGCCCACGCCGACGCGCCACCCACTCCACCATCCCGACCCGTTCACTCCACCATCCCGACCCGTTCACTCCACCATCCCGACCCCGTCTCAGTCGAGGACGCCGAGCCATGGCGAACACC
>CAYQMQ010000341.1:0-2715 GCA_964418395.1 uncultured Actinomycetota bacterium | reverse complement strand
GCGCTCAAGGCCAACCTGTCCGAGCTGCCCAAGGGCGCGACGATCATCCTCAACTCGGACGCCTTCACCAAGCCGAACCTGAAGAAGGCCAAGTACGACGGCGATCCGCGCCACGACGGCCAGCTCGACGGCTACAAGGTCCACGAGGTGCCCATCACCGAGCTCACGCTGGGCGCGCTCGAGGGGTCGGACCTGTCCAAGAAGGCCAAGGAGCGCTCGAAGAACATGTTCGCGCTCGGGCTGATGTCGTGGATGTACTCCCGGCCGCTCGAACCCACCATCGAGTGGGTCGAGTCCAAGTTCTCGGCCGCTCCCGAGCTCGTCGACGCCAACCTCGCCGCGCTGAAGGCCGGCCACGCCTTCGGTGAGACCACCGAGATCTTCGACCACCGCTACGAGGTGGAGCCCGCCACGGACCTTCCGGCGGGCACCTACCGCCAGATCACCGGCAACCTCGCGCTGTCCTACGGGTTGATCGCCGCCAGCCAGCAGGCGGGGCTGCCGCTGTTCCTCGGTGGCTATCCGATCACCCCGGCCTCGGACGTGCTGCAAGAGCTGGCCCGCCACAAGAACTTCGGGGTGCGCACCTTCCAGGCCGAGGACGAGATCGCCGGGGTCGGCGCGGCGGTCGGGGCGAGCTTCGCCGGCAACCTCGCCGCCACCGTCACCTCCGGGCCGGGCGTCAACCTGAAGGCCGAGACCATCGGGCTGGCGGTGGCCACCGAGCTGCCGCTGCTGGTGCTGAACATCCAGCGTGGCGGGCCGTCCACGGGCCTGCCCACCAAGACCGACCAGGCCGACCTGCTGCAGGCGCTGTTCGGCCGCAACGGCGAAGCACCGGTGCCGATCGTGGCGGCCTCCACGCCCGGGGACTGCTTCGACGCGGCCATCGAGGGAGCGCGGCTGGCGATCAAGTACCGCACGCCGGTGTTCGTGCTCTCCGACGGCTACCTGGCCAACGGCGCGGAGCCGTGGCGCGTCCCGGACGTGGCCCAGTTGCCCGACCTGTCCGGCGACGTGGCCTTCGAACCGGCGCGGGCCGATGACGACCCGCCGTTCGAGCCCTTCGCCCGGGACGAGGAGACGCTGGGTCGGCCGTGGGCGATCCCTGGCACCGAGGGGCTGGCCCACCGCGTGGGCGGGCTGGAGAAGGCCGACCGCACCGGCAACATCTCCTACGACCCGGAGAACCACCACCGGATGACGATGCTGCGCCAGGCGAAGATCGACGGCATCGCCGAGGACGTGCCGCCGCTGGCCATCGAGCCCGACAGCGACGCCGACGCCGACGTCCTCGTCGTCGGGTGGGGGTCCACCAAGGGGCCGATCAAGGCGGCGGTGCGCCGGGTGCGGGCCGGCGGCGACAAGGTCGCCCACGCCCACCTGCGCCACCTCAACCCCTTCCCCGCCAACACCGGCGAGCTGCTGTCGCGCTACCGCCGCGTGCTGGTGCCGGAGATGAACAGCGGTCAGCTGCGCCTGCTGCTGCGCGGGCACTTCCTGGTGGACGCGGTCGGCTACAACCGCGTCACCGGCCTGCCGTTCTCCTCCGGCGAGCTGGCCGAAGCCATCCTGTCGCAGATCCACGAGCACAGCGAGGCCAAGGCATGAGCGACTCAAGTAGCGTCAGCGGTAGTCGCCCTGACATGAGCGACTCCACCCTGACCCGCAAGGACTTCGCCAGCGACCAGGAGGTGCGCTGGTGCCCCGGCTGTGGGGATTACGCGATCCTGGCGACCATCCAGGGGGTGATGCCCGACCTGGGCATGCCGCGCGAGAACCTCGTGTTCGTGTCCGGCATCGGCTGCGCCGCCCGCTTCCCCTACTACATGAACACCTACGGGTTCCACGGCATCCACGGCCGGGCGCCGGCGATCGCCACGGGGATCTCGGAGTCGCGGCGCGACCTCGAGGTGTTCGTCGTCACCGGCGACGGCGACGCGCTGTCCATCGGGGGCAACCACCTGATCCACGCGATGCGCCGCAACGTGGACCTGACGATCATCATGTTCAACAACCAGATCTACGGCCTCACCAAGGGCCAGTACAGCCCCACCAGCGAGTTCGGCAAGGTCACCAAGTCCACGCCGGAGGGGTCGCTGGATTACCCGTTCAACCCCATCAGCGTGGCGCTTGGCGCCGAGGCGACGTTCGTGGGCCGCACCATCGACAACGAGCGCGACCACCTGTCGGACATGGTCGAGCGGGCCGCCCGCCACGACGGCACCTCGTTCATCGAGGTGTACCAGAACTGCAACATCTTCAACGACGGCGCGTTCGACGCGGTCCGCAAGAACAAGCCGAACCAGATCCGCCTCACCCACGGCGAGCCGATCCGCTTCGGCGAGCACGGCGAGCACGGGGTGGTCCTGTCCGGCGGGTTGGAGCTCGAGGTCGTCGACGTCGCCGGCGCGCAGCCCGCCGACGACGACGGCCCCGATGACAACGGCCGCCGCGTCGTCGAGGAGTCCGAGCTGTTGGTGCACGACGCCCACCGCGAGGACGCCTCCCTGGCGTTCGCGCTCAGCCGGCTGTCCCACACCCCGCTGGGCCCCACCCCGATCGGGCTGTTCCGGCAGGTGGAGCGCCCCGTCTACGGCGACGAGCTGCAGCGCCAGCTGGACGACGCCGCGCTGCGCAAGGGGCCCGGCGACCTGCAGGCGTTGATCACCGGCTCGGACACGTGGACGGTGGGCGCCTGACGCCGCTCACCGC
>CAYQMQ010000340.1:0-2718 GCA_964418395.1 uncultured Actinomycetota bacterium | reverse complement strand
CCGACGCGCTGGTGCTGTTCGGCGGCACCGGCGACCTCGCCTACCGCTCGCTGTATCCCGCGCTGCACGAGCTGGCCCGCAACGGCCGGCTGCCGCCGCGGGTGATCAGCGTCGCCGCCAGCGACTGGGACGACAAGGCCTTGCACGAGCGCGCCCGCGAGGGCATCGAGTCGTTCGCCCCCGCCGGGATCGACGACGAGGCGTTCGCCCGCCTCACCGCGGCGCTGACCCACATCACCGGTGACTACACCGAGCCGGCAACCTATCGCGAGCTGCAGCACGCGCTGGCCGACGCCGACCAGCCGGTGCTGTACCTGGCGATCCCCCCGAGCCTGTTCGAGACCGTCGTCGCCGGCTTGGGCGACGCCGGTCTCGCCGACCGCAGCCGTGTGGTGCTCGAGAAGCCGTTCGGTCGCGACCTCGACTCGGCCCGGGAGCTCGACCGGTGCGTGCGCGACGTCTTCCCCGAGGAGGCCATCTACCGCATCGACCACTTCCTCGGCAAGGAACAGGTCCTCGACCTGCTGGTGTTCCGGCTGGCCAACACGTTGCTCGAACCTGCCTGGAACCGCCACCACATCGACAGCGTGCAGATCACCATGGCCGAGGACTTCGGCGTGGCCGGTCGCGGCAAGTTCTACGACGAGGTCGGCGCGCTGCGCGACGTGGTGCAGAACCACCTGCTGCAGGTCGCGGCGCTGGTGGCCATGGAGCCGCCGGTGGGCGCGGACGCACGGGCGTTGCGCGACGAGAAGGTCAAGGTCCTGCGCGCCATGCAGCCGCTCCAGCCCGCGAACGTGGTGCGCGGGCAGTACGAGGGCTATCTCGACGAGGACGGGGTGGCGCCCGGCTCGGACACCGAGACGTTCGTGGCGGTGCGCACCGAGATCGACTCGTGGCGGTGGGCCGGCGTGCCGTTCCTGATCCGGGCGGGCAAGCGCCTGCCGATGACCGCCACCGAGGTCCTGGTCGAGTTCGCCCGCCCGCCCCAACAGCTGTTCGCCAGCGCCGAAGCCGAGACGCCCCACCCCAACCACCTGCGGTTTCGCATCAAGCCGGGCGAGGAGATCTCGGTGCAGATGGACATCAAAGCCCCCGGCAGCGAGCTGGCCACCCGAGCGGTCGAGCTCGACTACGTCCACGACGAGGGCCGCGAGGGCGAGCACGAGCCGGCCTACCAGCGGCTGCTCGGGGACGTCCTCGACGGCGACCAGCGCCTGTTCGCCCGCTCCGACAGCGTCGAGGAAGCCTGGGAGGTGGTCGAGCCCGCGCTCGCCGACCCGCCCCCCGTCAAGCGCTACGCAGCGGGTTCGTGGGGACCGTCGGAGGCCGATGAGCTCATCTCGGACTGCGGCGGCTGGCACGAGCCAGACCTCGGCGATGGCTGAGCCACCCGTCCTCGCCATCGACCTCGGCGGTACGCGCATGCGCGCCGCCGCCGTGGACGCCGACGGCGGCGTGGTGGAGCGCTGCGCCCAGCCCACGCCGCAGGACGCCGACGGTCCTGCCGCGCTCGTCGACCTCGCCACCGACGTGCTGGCCGCCCACTCGATCCAGCGGTCGGTGGTCGGCGTGCCCGGAGGGGTCAACTACCGCGACGGCCAGGTCGAGCATGCCCCGAACCTGCCGCCGCACTGGCCCGCGGAGCTGGACGAGGAGGTGTTGGCCGAGCGCCTCGGCGTGACCGTCGACCTCGCCAACGACGCCGACGTCGCCGCGGTCGGCGAGGCCTATGCCGGCGCCGGCCGGGGCGTCGACGACGTCGTCTACCTCACCGTCTCCACCGGGGTGGGCGCCGGCGTGCTGCTCGGCGGCCGGTTGATGCACGGCCACCGGTCGCTGGCCGAGGTCGGCCACACCGTCATCGACCGCCGCGCCGACCGCGACGGCGAGCCGGCCACCCTCGAAGCGCTCGGCTCCGGCACCGCGCTTGCACAGCTCGCCGCCCAGGCGGGGCTGCCCGCCGACGGGGAGAAGGTCACCGAACTGGCCGCCGCCGGCGACGCCACGGCCCAGCGGATCTGGGCCGAGCTCGCCTCGGTGGTCGCCGTCGGCGTGACCAACCTCGCCTACCTGTTCGCCCCCGAGGCGGTCGTTCTCGGCGGCGGTGTCGGCCGGGCCGGCGAGGTGCTGCTCGAGCCGGTGCGCCAGCGCCTGGCCCGCCACGGACCGCCCGGCCGCGGGGAGGCGATCGAGGTGCGCCCCGCTCAGCTCGGCGACGACGCCGGGCTCGTCGGGGCGGCCGCGTGGCGCCAAGCCATCGGCAAGGAGCATCTGGAAGGACCGTGAAGCTAGAGACCACCGACGAGACAACCCTGTCGCAGCGGGCCGCTGAGCGGGTCGCCGAGGCTGCTCACCGCGCGGTTGCGGAGCGCGGCCAGTTCTGCGTGGCCTTCAGCGGCGGACGGACTCCCGGCGGCATGCTCGCCGCGCTCGCCGAGCTCGACGTGCCCTGGGACCGGACCCACGTGTGCCAGGTCGACGAGCGCGCCGCCCCGGACGGCCACCCGGACCGCAACGCCGCCATGCTGCAATCGCACCTGCTCGCCCATGTCCCGGTCCCGACCGCCCGCGTGCACCTGATGCCAGCCGCCGACGCCGACCTCGACGCCGCCGCCGCGCGCTACGCCGCCGAGCTGCGCGGTGTGTGCGGCGACCCGCCCGTGCTCGACCTCGTCCACCTCGGGCTGGGCGCGGACGGCCACACCGCCTCGCTGG
>CAYQMQ010000339.1:0-2719 GCA_964418395.1 uncultured Actinomycetota bacterium | reverse complement strand
CCGCTACGCGCGGGTCGATACCAACGGCACCACCATCACCGGCTTCGACTACTAGGTAACCGTCACGCGACGCGAAGGCGAGAGCCGCAAGGCGCGCCAACGCCAGCGCGAACTCGAGCAGGAGCGACGCGAGCTGGGCCCTGACGACCGGGTGATCGTCGCCGACGAGCAGATCACCGTGCCGGCTGTCGACCACACGCTGGTCAACGACGACCTGGCCACCAGCGGGCCGCCAGGCCAGCTGGCCGACACCACCACCGTCGAGCTCGCACCCGGCCGCTATACGTTCTACTGCCGCGTGCCCGGCCACCGCGACGCTGGGACGGAACTCAATCTCGTCGCCGAGCAAGCCACCCCCTAGCAGCCGCTCAAGTACCACCGAGACCTCCGGCTTGCGGGCCGCTGCAGCTGGCCTGCTCCTAGAGCTCCGAGGACAGTGGAACGCGTTGGTCACTCACTCCAATGGTGCGACACCCGTTCCGCCGTGGTCACGTCGAGAACGAATCGCTGCGGGTCGTCGAGCACGTCCACGGCGAACGGCGACTCGCGTTGCAGGCCGACCACCCAGGTGAGCATGCCCTCGAAGTCCTCGGTCAGGACCGCTTCAGTGGCCACGTCCCCGTCGATCGCCACGCGCTCGGGCCCGTTGTAGTCGTCCTCGCCCCAGTTCGCGGTGGCGGTCACCCGGACGGACAGGTGCGCATCGCCGGCGACGTCGACGGGCTCGCCGCCGGGATTGCGGGGATCGTCGTCCCACTCGACCTGCCAGCCGATCGGGGCGCCGGGCAGTTCCAGCACGAACCGGTCGACGTCGTCGTGGTCACCGCCTCGCGCGTCGGTGAGCTGGGCGGGACCGCCGTCAGGGAAGTCCTCGCTGGAGCGCTCGGCGCGGCTGAACGCGTCGGGGTCGTGGCAGGCGCCGGCCGACCGGGCGGCCTCGGCCAGTGTCTCGTCGCTGACGGCGTTGGCGCCACCGACCGCGCGGACGGCTTCGACCACGGGGCAGGTGCCGGCCAGCCAGCGGCTGGTCGCGGCTCCGAGCCGGTCGGGATCGTGGGACAACACGATCGGCGACTGGCCGGGGACGCTGGCGGCCAGCGCGTCCGGGAACGCATCGCCGCGCGCCAACAGCGTCACGTGGGGCAGCATGTCGTCCATACGCGCGGTGGCATTGGCCGCCACAACCGCAGCGGTGCCGGTGCGGGTGTCGCCGGCCCAGCGCTCGACCGTGAACCCGTCGTGGCTCTCGGCGGTCTCGTCACCGAGGAAGTCGACCACGTCATCGCTGACCGCGTGGGAGCCGCCGAGCACGACCACGCGCTCGACGCCGAGGTCGTGCATCGTTCGGGCCGCGGCGGCGGTGGCGGGGCTGAAAGCGGTGGTGGTCAACAGCAGCGGGAAATGGCCCCCGGCCGACACCGGCCCGGCGGCCAGCGCGTCGGCAAAGCCCTCGCCGCTGGCCAACAGCGCGGTGGGCTGGCCGTCGAGCGTGCCGAGGTGCTCTGGGTCCCCCCAGCGGTCGGCGATCTGCCGCGCGGTCTCGTAGCGGTCGCCACCGGCGGTGCGCTCGACGTCGTAGCCCTCAGCCACCAGTTGGGCTTCGACGTCGGGGTGCAGCGACTCCTCGCCGCCCACCACAACGATGCGGTTAGCGTTGACGTCCTCGAGTGCCCTGAGGGTGGTGTCGGGGACGTGGCGGTGCTGGCTGAGCAGGATGGGCCCGCGGTCGAGGCCGGCGGCGAAGGAAGCCGCCAGCGCGTCCGGATAGTCCTCGCCGGTGGCTAGGAACGCCGTGTGAGCGATGTCGTAACGCCCGGCGCCGAACTCGGCGGCGGTCTCGTACCGGTCGGCGCCGGCGACCCGGTCAGCGTCGATGTCGTCGCCAGCCGCGTGTGGCGCGCTCACGATCATCAAGCCCACCGCCAGAGCCACGCCGGCGACGGCCACTCCTGGCAGGCGACCCGACCGGACAGCAGTGAAAAGGGTCATAACGGGACTCGCAGCAATTCGCATCGGCGTTCTGACGTCCGAGACCAGCCGGCTGCCCCTGCATCTGGTGTGACACCAGAGACCCGGCAACCGTTCCAACGACACTGAATCAGCTGTGCCGAAGGGTCCCTCTCCTTCTCAGACGAAGGCGACCCCCCTCCGAAGGCCCGACAGAACCTCGTCATCGGCCCCCCTGACCCGCGCCATCCAGCGGCGAAGGGACCGTGCCAAAACGCGTTGGACTTTACAACCACCCAACTCGAGGTGTCACCTCTCTACTGGCGGCTGTATCAGGCGCCCCGGTCGGTGTCTCTCCTGGGATGCAGGGTCGGACCGGCCCGCTGTGTGTTGCATGAGCGACCAAGGAGGCTGCCAGTGCGGCCTGTGCTGTTGACCACGCTGGCAGTGGCGGTGTTGCTGGCCGCGGCTGCCTGCACCGACGAGCCCGGCGCGCCCGCCGAGCCCACCCCGGCTGCGGATACCGGCTACGAGGTGCTGTTGGACCGGTTGGCGCTTGAAGCCGGCGACGGGATGATACCGATGCTGCTGCTTGGGGACGTGTCGGTGGCCGCGGAGGCCGCCGACGTCGAGCTGCCGCCGCCAGGTGCGCACGACTGGCAGGTTGCCGGTATCGACCGGCTGTCGGAGCACACGCTGCTGCCGGCGACCAGCGGGCTCGGGCTCGCATTGCAACGTCCTCTCGGGTCGCCGGACTTCGCCGAGACACTAG
>CAYQMQ010000338.1:0-2725 GCA_964418395.1 uncultured Actinomycetota bacterium | reverse complement strand
CCGGTCACCGCCAGGTTGGACTTGGGCTGGGCCGGCTTCTCCTCGATGGAGGTGACGGTGCCGTCCGGCTCGGCGGTCGCCACGCCGTAGCGCTCGGGGTCGCCCACGGGGTAGCCGAACAGCGTGCAGCCGGCGAGCTTGTCGACCTCCTCGGCCAGCAAGCCGCCGAGGCCGTGCCCGTGGAAGAGGTTGTCGCCGAGCACCAGGGCGACGTCGTCACCGCCGATGAAGTCGTCGCCGATCACGAAGGCCTCGGCGAGCCCGCGCGGCTCGGGCTGCTCGGCGTAGGACAGCGACAGGCCGAGCTGCTCGCCGTCGCCGAGCAGACGCTGGAAGTGCGGCAGGTCGGTGGGCGTGGAGATCACCAGGATCTCGCGGATGCCGGCCAGCATGAGCACGCTCAGCGGGTAGTAGACCATCGGCTTGTCGTAGACGGGCAGCAGCTGCTTGCTGACCACCTGGGTCACCGGGTGCAACCGCGTGCCGCTGCCGCCGGCGAGGATGATCCCCTTCATGTCACTGCACCTGGTAGGAGACCGACTCGCGCACCTCGGGGGCGTCGCCCGCGATCACGCTCACGTTGCCGCTCCATTGGCCCCGCATGATGAACTTCACCGGCACCTCGTAACGTCCGGGCTCGGTCTCCTGCCCCTGACCGTCGACGCCCTCGTGGGCGTGCCGGTCCATCTCCATCGCGATGCCCACCCGCGCGCCGGTGACCGGCTCGCCGCCTTCGGTCACCGTCACCACGAACGTGGTGCCCTCCACCTTCGGCGGGTCGGGGTCGGGCTCCACGTCGATGTCGTAGTCGGGCTCCGGCTCGGCGGCGGCGGCATCCGCGTCCGCGTCATCGGTCGTCTCGGCGACGTCCCCGGTGGCCGGGGCGGCGGTGTCGTCGACGCCCGTCAGGAAGTACGCGGCAGAGAAGCCGAGCACGGCCACCAGCACGAGCACCGCCAGCGGCACCAACGGCACGCCCCGCCGTGGGCTCGTGCCCTCTCCCCCTGCGGTTTCGTCGCTACTCGCCACCGTCATGCTCCTGTTGGTAGGAGGTCTCGTGGCCCTCGTAGGTCACAAAGCTCATGAGCCCACCGGGGTTGTTGCCGTCGTTCTCCATGTGCTGGGGGATGTGGCAGTGGAACATCCAGTCGCCCGGGCGGTCGGCGGTGAACTCTACGTCGAAGCGCTCGCCGGCGGCCACCGTGACCGTGTCGGCTTCGTAGGGCTGGGGCAGCTCGGCCCCGTCCTTGGCCACGACGGTCATGCGCCGCCCGTGCAGGTGCATGGGATGGGCCTGGGCGCCGCTGTTGATGATCCGCAGGCGCACCCGATCGCCTTCGCTGACCACCATCGGCTCGGTCTCGGGGAAGGACTTGCCGTTGATGGTGAACCAGTTGTAGTCCGAGGTGTTGTGGCCGGCGTGGGCCACACCCTCCCAGCCGTTGCGCCCGTCGGGCAGGCGGATCCACTCGTCGAGAAGCTGCACGTACTCGCGATCGTAGTCGGGCTCCTCGGCACCGCGGACGACCAACGCCCCGCTGAGCCCCATGTCGAGCTGTCGCCCCTCATCGAAGTGCGGGTGGTACCAGAACGTGCCCGACGGCTTGGCCTCGAACTCGTACGTGAACGTCTCGACGGGCTGGATCGGATCCTGCGTGACGCCCGGCACGCCGTCCATCTCGTTGGGCACGTCGACGCCGTGCCAGTGGATCGTGGTGGGTTGCGGCAGCTCGTTGGTGAACTCCACCCGGATCCGGTCGCCCTCGTCCACCCAGATCTCGGGCCCGGGGATCTGGCCGTTGTAGGCCCACGCGGTCACCCACCGGCCGGTGTTGAGCTCCCAGCGGATCGGCTCCGCGGTGAGCTCGAAGACCTTGGTGTCGCCGTCCATCTCCGGCTCGAGGCGCTCGGTGCGCTCGCCGCGCACCGGCAGCTCGCCCACCTCGGACTGGGGCGGCACGTCGATCGGGTCGTGGGCGTGGCCGGCGTGGGGCCAGGGGAGGTCCACATCGCGATCCGCCTGTGGCTCGGTGCCGTCGTGCGCATGTGGCTCGGTGTCGTCGTGGGCGTGCGGCGAGGCCTCTTCCGTCGACGCCGACTCGTCGCCTGAGGCGGACGCGTCGGCGGGATCGGGCTCGGCGGTGCGCTGCCCCACCAGGAGACCGCCACCGACCGCGACGGCGCCCACGACCACCACCGCCGCCACGAAGCCCCAACGTCCCGCGAACCACCCCATGCGTGCTCCCCTCCCTCGTGTGTTCAGTGTAGACGGGGCCCGCTCACTCGGGGTGATAGATCTCGACGCAGCTGCGTGCCACGGGCGGCTCGCCGGGGAAGGCCGCGTCACCGCCGGCGGCCAGCACCGTGCCGTCCGACAGCAGCGCCTGACCGTGCCGGCTGCGGGGACACTCCATCTCGCCCGCCGGGGCCCAGGCGTCGTCCTCGGGGTCGTACCGCTCGGCGCTTCCCAGCGACGTGCGCGCGCCTTCCCGCACGGTCTCGCCGCCGCTGACCAGCACGGTGCCGTCCTCCAGCCGCGTCGCCGCGTGACCGCGCCGCTCGCGGCTCAGCGAGGCGACGCCGCGCCAAGCCCCCCGTTGGAAGTCGAACACCTCGGCCCGGCCCGTGGCCCGGTTGCCGAGGTCGCCGCCGACGACGAGCACCCGCCCGTCGGCCAGCGTCACCGCCGCATGGTCGGTGCGCCCCACCTCCATGGCGGCCGACC
>CAYQMQ010000337.1:0-2742 GCA_964418395.1 uncultured Actinomycetota bacterium | reverse complement strand
CGACGAGAAGGTCAGCCTCAACGACGCGCTGCGCGACCACGACGTCGCCGTGTGACCGAAGCTTCCGCCCCGCACGCGAGCCAGAGGAGCCCCCGCCCCGTGGCCATCTCCGACACCGAGCCCGACGCGGACGTCGACGCCGCCGCCGAGCCCCGCGAGGTCGTGACCTCGCTCGAGCGCCACTGGCAGGCGCGGATGGTGCAGGCGTTCCTCGAGGCCAACGGCGTGCCGGCCTGGCTGGACACGCGTGGCAGCGGGGCGGTGGCCGACCCGGCCCTGGCGATCGGCGGCCACGAGGTGTGGGTGCGTCAACGCGACGTCGACGTGGCCCGCGAGCTGGTCGCCTCGGGGGCGGTCGAGCCGGCAGCGCCGGCGAACGATCTCGCGGAACGCCTCGAGTCCCGCCTGATGGAGCTGTTGGGCTTCGAGTGCGTGACCGGCGACGAAGGCCCGCTCGCCGACTGGCTCGCCGACCGCAGCCTCGAGCGCGGCGAGCAGGTGGCCCGCGTGGGCAACTCGCTGGTGGTGGGCACGCTCGACGACGACCGCCCCACGGTGCTGCTGGTCGGCCATCTCGACGTGGTGCCGGCCACCGACGCCGACCGCCCCCCGCGCGTGCTCGGCGACCGCGTCGTCGGGCGCGGCACCTCCGACATGAAGTCCGGCTTGGCGGTCGCGCTGGACTGCTTCGAAGACAGCGACCTGCGGGTGGGGCCGTACAACCTCGTGCTGGTCGCCTACGCGGGCGAGGAAGGTCCCGCGGAGGACAACGAGCTGCCCGCGCTGCTGGCCGGCGTGCCCGATCTCGGCGCCGCCGACCTCGCGCTCGTGCTGGAACCCACCGACCTGACGGTGCAGCTGGGTTGTCTCGGCGGGCTGCACGCGCAGGTGACCGTCTCCGGCTTGGCGGGCCACTCGGCGCGGCCCTGGCACGGCGACAACGCGCTGACCAAGGCGGGGCGGCTGCTGACGTGGCTGCACCAGCGGCGGCCCGAGCCGACCCGGGTCGAGGGGTTGGTCTACCACGAGGTGCTCACCGCCACGCAGGGCTGGACGGCCAACCCCCGCAACGTGGTGCCCGACGCGTTCACGATCAACCTCAACTACCGCTTCGCTCCGCACCGCACCGTGGACGAAGCTGAGCAGCGGCTTCGGCACCTGCTCGGCTCGGAGGTCGACGTGGCCATCGTCGACCGCGCGCCCCCGGCGCGGCCCGCGCGCGACGAGGCGCTGATGACCGCCTTCGTGCGGGCCGCGGACACGCCGGTGGCCGCCAAGCAGGCCTGGACCGACGTCGCGCGGCTGGCCGAGGCCGGCGTGCCCGCGCTGAACTACGGCCCGGGGCTGGCCGCCCAAGCCCACGTCGCCGGCGAGCACGTGCCGCGGGCGAACCTGCCGGCTGCCCGACAGGCGCTGGCCCGCTTTCTGTCCACCCACCCCGACCAGCTGGCCGGCGAGCCCACCCCCTGACCGACGGAGGAGATCGTGTTGCTGCGAGCCCTTATCGTGATCGTGGTCATCGGCCTGCTGCTGGGCGTGGTCAGCCTCACCGAGATCGGCGCCGTGCTGCAGACCGTCTGGGATTGGGTGGTCGAGACCATCACCGCGCTCGTCGACCGTGTCACCCGCTGACCTGGGTGGCCGGACGTCGCGGCGGGCTCCCCTCGACGGCGGGCGCGTCGTAGTCCGCCGGGTCGGCGGCGGATGAGTCGAACAGCAGCCGCACCGTATAGGCCGACGGCGGGTTCACCGCGTGCATCGCGGCTTCCTCCGCCAAAGCCTCGCGGGCCTGCTCGACGTCCCGTTCGCCCCTGATCAGCTCGTGGGCGAGGTTCAGCGCCAGGACGTTCAGGGCCTCGCTGTCGCAGTGGGCGGTGAGCTCGCCCGCGGTCCGGTCGACCACGACGCTGCCGTTGAACCTGGCGAGGTCGCTGACGCGCTCGGGCGGCACGCGGTAGGCGACCGACTGCACGAGGAAGTCGGTGTGAGCCGCCGGGAAGTGATGCGGGATCTCGTCGCGCAGCACCACGGTGCGCGTCCACGGGCGGTTGTGGTGCCAGATCAACCGCTCCGTCGTCGCCTCGTCGGGCTCGCCGTAGCGGGCCCGCAGCTCCTCGACGGCTGCCGCGGGCGCAGCGGGCCACCGCTCCACGAGCGCGTCGACGCTCCCGGCCGTCGCCGCGCCCTGGTGCTCGGACAGCTGGCGCACGCGGTCCAACACGGCCTTGCCCGCACGCTTGGCTTGCGTGATCCGTTCCATGGGGTGCCTCCTGGCACGAAGAGCCTGCTGGCCCCGGCCGGCCCGTGGGCTGCGACGGCGCGGCGGTGGGCTTGCATCCGGTTTGATGCGGCGGGCCGTCGCAGGCCGACGGTGAGAACGGGCCGCGACGAGGCGGGATCAGGCTGTCCGGTCCACGGGGTGGCCGAAACGTGCCCACGGCCGGTCGCCGCTCCGAGCGCGCGTGGTTGTGGACGGAGACGCCGGGGATTGTCCACGGGTTCGAGAGGCGCCTGCGTGGCACGTCGCCGTTGGCGTGGCAGGATCATTTCCGGGGTTGTGGTACGCCGCGTTCCTGTGTGCGCACGGGCGTGCCCGCTTCCCAACGTCCGTCCCCCGTCTTTCGAACGAGAGCGAACCGTGGCGACCAGCGACTACTCGGCCAAGTCGATCAGCGTCCTCGAAGGGTTGCAGGCGGTGCGCAAGCGCCCCGGCATGTACGTCGGCTCCACCGACGAGCGCGG
>CAYQMQ010000336.1:0-2749 GCA_964418395.1 uncultured Actinomycetota bacterium | reverse complement strand
ACCGAGCTGACCGCCGAGCTCGACGGCCACACCGCCACCGCCACCCTCACCGTCGTCGCTGCCGCGCCGGAGCTCGCCGGGATCGCGGTCGACCCGAGCGAGGCTGAGAGCGAGGTCGGCGAGGACGAGCCGTTCACCGCCACCGCCACCTACACCGACGGGTCCGAGGCCGACGTCACCGACACCGCCACCTGGACCTCGGCCGACCCGACCATCGCCACCGTCGACGACGGGCTGGCCACCGCCCTCGAAGCCGGCACCACCGAGCTGACCGCCGAGCTCGACGGCCACACCGCCACCGCCACCCTCACCGTCACCGAGCCCGAGCCGCAGCCCGGCCCGGAGCCCGAGGTCACCCGCACCGCCGGCGCCGACCGGTTCGCCACCGCAGCGCGGCTGTCGGCGGCGACGTTCGAGCCCGGCGTGGACCGCGCGTACGTGGCCACCGGGCTCGGGTTCGCCGACGCGCTCGCCGGCGGGGTGGCCGCCGCCCGCGCCGACGCGCCGGTGCTGCTGGTGGCAAGCGACACGGTGCCGGGGGCCACCGCGGCCGAGCTCGACCGGCTGGACCCGGCCGAGATCGTGATCCTGGGCGGGTCCAGCGCCGTGGGCACCGGCGTGGCCGACGCGCTCGCCGGCTTCACCGACGGGCGAGTGGAGCGGCTGGCCGGCCCCGAGCGGTTCGCCACCGCCGCCCGGGTGGCGGGCCACGCCTTCCCGCGCGGAGCCGACACCGTCTATGTGGGCACCGGCTTGGACTTCCCCGACGTGCTGGCGGGGGTGCCGGCGGCGACCGCGGAGGACGCCCCGCTGTTGCTGGCCACGGCCGACACCGTGCCGTCGGCGACCGCCGCCGAGCTGGACCGGCTCGACCCGGACCGGATCGTTGTGCTGGGCGGCGAGGGCGTGATCGGCCGCGAGGTGGAGGCAGCGCTCGCCGAGTGGGGGGCGGTCGAACGGGTGGCCGGGCCCGACCGGTTCGCCACCGCCGCGGCCGTGGCCGAGCGCCTCGGCGCCGCCGACACCGTCTACCTGGCCACCGGCCTAGGCTTCGCCGACGCGCTGACCGCCGGCGCGGTCGCAGGCGCCGAGCGCGCGCCGATGCTGCTCGTGACCTCCGAGACGATCCCGGCGCCGACCGCCGCGGCGTTGCAGCGCCACACCCTCACCCGCATCCGGGTGATGGGCGGGGCCGGCGTGGTCAGCGACGGCGTCGAAACCCGGCTGTCGGGCTATCTCGACGGCTGACCCCCACGGGATCGGCGAGCAACCCGATAGCCTTCTGCCTCGCGGGACCGCTCCCACCCGGCCCCGCGACCTCGACGAGCTGGACCCGCGCTGTGATCCCTGCCCTGCTGGTCGGCCTCGTAGGCGGACTCGTCTCCGGCCTGTTCGGCGTCGGAGGCGGGCTGGTCATCGTGCCGCTGCTGGTGTTGGTGCTCGGGCTGACCCAGCACCACGCGCACTCCACGTCGCTGGCGGCGGTGTCGATCATGGCGGCCGCCGGCGCGGTGGTGTTCGCCGTGGGCGGGTCGGCGCTGCCGCTTGCCGCCGTCGGGCTCACCGTGGGCGGCATCGCCGGGGCCTTCGCGGGCTCGGCGGTGATGCACCGGCTGTCGGACGCGCGGCTCGGTCAGGCCTTCGCCGCGCTGTTGCTGATCGTGGCGGTGTGGATGGTGCTCGATCCGGGCGGCGGTGCCGGGTCGGCGCTGGGCGACCAGAGCCTGCCCGACGGCCTCGCCGACGCCGCCCGCCGTCTCGGCGCCTACGGCGCGACCGGCCTGGTGGCGGGGGTCACGTCGTCGGTGTTCGGGGTGGGCGGGGGCATCATCATGGTGCCGGCGCTGACGCTCGTGCTCGGCGTGCCCCAGCACGCCGCCGAAGGCACCTCGTTGATGGCGATCGTGCCGATCTCGCTGGTGGGCGCGCTGCGCCAGCATCGCCACGGCTACACCAACTGGCGCCTGGGCCTCACGTTGGGGGTGGCCGGCGCGCTCGCCGGGGCGGCGGGGGCCTCGGTGGCGCTCCAGCTGCCGGAGGCCGTGCTGCAGCGGTTGTTCGCCGCGTTGCTGGCGATCTCGGCGATCCGGCTGCTGTACCTCAAAGTGCGGGCGTACCAGGCGGCCCAGTGAACGCGCCGCCGGATCTTCCCGGCTTCGTCCGGTCAGACGGTCATGGTGGGGGTTGCGTCATCTGCCTGATCGGGCGAGAGTCACGCTGATATGGACGTTCTGATCGCCACCGTGGTCCACCACCCGCTGGAGGCGCGCCTGCAGCGCCACACGCGTGCGCTGAACGAGGCCGGCCACTGGGTGCGGCTGGCGGCGCCGTGGACCGCGTACGAGGCGAGTCCGCCGGTGGGGGTGTCGGCGATCGATCTGCCGCGCGCGGAGGGCCGTCGGCGGCTGTCGGCGGTGCGCCACGCGCGGAGCTATCTCGAAGAGCACGCCCGCAGCGCCGCGGTGGTGCTGCTGTGCGACCCCGAGCTGGTGCCGGCGGCGATCGCCACCTGCCCCGACCGCGCGGTGTGGGACGTGCGCGCCGACACCACCGCGATGCTCTCCGAGAAGGCCTGGCTTCCCCGCCCGACCCACCCGGCGACTCGGATCATGATCCGGCGGCTGGAGCGCCACGCGGAGCAGCGCATCCACCTGTTGCTGGCCGACCACGCCTACCTCCAGCGGTTCACCCGCCCCCATCCGGTGATCCCGAACCTGACGTGGGCGCCGGAGAAGCCCGCCCCGCCCGA
>CAYQMQ010000335.1:0-2751 GCA_964418395.1 uncultured Actinomycetota bacterium | reverse complement strand
CCACGGAGCGTTCGCCGAGTTCTACGATCGCGTCGCGCCACAGGTCTACGGGCTGATCCACAAGGTCCTGCGGGATCCCGCTCAATCCGAGGAGGTCGCCCAAGAGGTCCTGCTCGAGGTCTGGCGCACCGCGCCCCGGTACGACCCCGCGAAGGGCAGCGGGGTCACCTGGACGCTGACCATGGCCCATCGTCGTGCGGTGGACCGCGTTCGTGGCGAGCAAGCCTCCCGCGACCGCACGGAACGCGTGGCGCTCCGCGATCGGGACCGCGAGGTCGACGAGGTCGTCGAGGAAGTGGACCGGCGGTTCGAGAGCCAGCAGGTGCGCCGGGCGTTGAACGGGCTTTCCGACTTGCAGCGACAGGCGATCGAGTTGGCCTACTACGGTGGGTACACCTATCCGGAGGTTGCTCGGCAGCTCGACGCTCCGTTGGGCACGGTGAAGACCCGCTTGCGCGATGGGCTCATCCGCCTGCGTGAGGTCATGGCGGTGGCGCAATGAGCGACGATGTTCACGGCCTCGTGGGAGCCTACGCGCTCAACGCCCTGCCGAGCGACGAAGAGGCGTTCTTCGAACGCCACCTCTCGGTGTGTGAGCAGTGCGCCCGCGAGCTCGCCGAGCTCACCGAGACGACCGCGTCGCTGGGGGCCGCGGTCGCCGAGCCGCCTCCCGCTGACCTGCGCGAGCGGGTGCTGGCCGAAGCGCTGGACACCCCGCAGGAGCGCCCCCCGGCCGCCGTGACGCCCCCGCCCGCCCAAGAGGGCGAGGGATGGCGCGAACGGCTGCGCCCGGTGCTTGCCACCGCGGCGGCGCTGGTGGTGCTCGCCCTGCTCTCGCTGGGCACCGCGGTGGTCATGCTCGCCGACCGGAGCAGCGACCTGGAAGCGGAGCTCGCCGACGCGCAAGAGATCGTGGACGTGGTCACCCAGCCCGACATGCAGGTGGTGGACCTGGAGAGCCCGCCGGGCACGCAGGCCCGGCTGCTGCACGGGCGCGAAGGCGACCAGGCCGCCCTGGTGCTGGATGGCCTCGAGGACGTGTCCGACGAGGAGGCCTACCAGCTGTGGGTGATGCACGGCGACACGCCGACGCCCGACCGGGTGTTCCGCCCCGGCGAGGGCGGACGAGCCATCGTCCCAGTCGAAAACGATGTCGGGAACGCCGATGCGGTGGCCGTGACCGTGGAGCCTCGCGGCGGCAGCGACGCGCCCACGGGGGAGATCATCATGCAAGGCGCCGTCGGGGGCACGGGGTAAGCCGAGCCGCTCACACCCAGCCGGGCAGCCACATGCGCTGGCGCCACGCTTCCAGCGTCAGCTCCGTGCCGGCCAGCACCGGATACCAGTATGCGAACGCGGCCACAGCCAGCACCGCCACGAGCCACGGCAGCCACCGCAGCCGCCGCACAGCCAGACCGCGCCACGTCGCATACGCCACCGTCAACGCGGTGAACGGCACCACCGGCGTCATGTAGAACAGGAACAGGGTGGCGCGCGCCTGCACCAGCCACGGCACGTACTGCAGCAGCCAAAAGGCGGCGATCGCCCCCGCCCGCCAGTCGCGCCGCAGCGCGAACCAGGCCAGCACCACATAGCCCGGCAGCGCCAGCCACCACAGCGCCGGGTTGCCCAACCCGATGATGTGGCGGACGTGGTCCTCGGCCACCGGGCACTGGCGGCCTTCCTCGGCGAGCTCGGCCTGCCGCTCCGGGGTGCAGTGCTCGAAGGCGTGGGTCACCGGGCGCTGCAGCACCGGCCATCCCAGCGCGGGGGAGCTGTAGGGGTGCTCGGTGTCGAGGTCGATGTGGAACTGCCAGATCTCGGCCTGCTCGCGTGCCCAGTCCGCCGCCCGCACCGCCAGCGCGGCGTCGCAGCCCTCGGCGTCCGCCGGACAGCGGTCACGGCCCGGCCGGGTGTCGTCGTAGTTGGCGAACCAACCGGCGTAGCTGACCACGTACACCGCCGCGGGCAGCAGCACGAACGCCAACGCCACATGGCCGGCCAGCCGTGGCCAGCCGGCGAGGGCGCGACCCGCGACGCGGCGTCGCCACGCCAGCTCGCTGGCCAGCACAAACAACGCGCCGGCGCCCAGCGCGAGCACGCCGGACCACTTCACCGCCACGGTGGCGCCCAACACCGCCGCGGCGGCCCACCGCGCACGGCGACCTCCGGCCGCCCACATCCGGTCGCGGTCGACGAGCAGCAGCCAGAACGCGGTGGCCACCCCGAGGGCCACGAACGCGTCCAGCATCGCGATGCGGCTCATGGCGAACGCCAACCCGTCCACGGCCACCAGCAGCGCCGCCAGCGCGGCGATGCCGCGATGGCCCAGCAGCCGCACGGCGGCGAGATAGACCACCAGCACGGTGAGCGTGCCCGCCAGCGCCACCGCGGCGCGCCAGCCGAACGGGTTGTCGCCGAACACCGCGATCCCCGCGCCGATCAGCCACTTGCCCAACGGCGGATGCACCGTGAAGCCGTCCTCGACGCCGGCGGCCAGCAGCGCCACCGCCTCGTCCACGTAGTGGACCTCGTCGAAGTAGCGCCGCGCGGGCACACCGAGCCGGTGGAACCGCAACGCGCCGGCCAGCACCGTCAGGCCGGCGGGCACCAGCCACGCGCTCACCCGCCTGGCACGGCGCCGGGTCGCCGCGCGACCGGCCGGCCGTGGCGCGTCGACCGCCGTGGCGGCCCCGGCGACCGGGGAAGGCATGATGCGGCAGTGTAGGCAACCGTCATGACCGACTCCGC
>CAYQMQ010000334.1:0-2751 GCA_964418395.1 uncultured Actinomycetota bacterium | reverse complement strand
CACCGGAGGCGTTCTCGACGATGTCGATGGGCTCGTTCCAGCTCTGGCCCCCGTCGTCCGAGATGGCCAGCCAGGGGCGGAACGGCACGTCGCCCTCGAAGCCCTGCGAGTCCGTGCCCCACACGTTCCAGCGCATCCCCAAGAACAGCTGCTCCGGGTTGGTGGGATCCACGACCAGGCTGGGCGCCTTGTGCCAGGTGACGGCCGGGGCCGGCTCGCCTTCTTGACCGAAATCGCCCGGGTCGGCGGTGACCGTCTCGGCCTCGGAGACGATCACGGTGTCGTGGGTGGCGCCCAGATCGTCGGTGCGGGTCGCCAACATGGTGATGGGGCCGTCGGTCTCGGCCCCGGAGCCGGGGAAGGCCACGTGCAACGTCCCGTCGGGGGCGAAAGCCGGCTCCATGACCTGAAACAACGGCCGCTGATAGCAGTAGGAGAGGTCGGGGCGGTCCTCGGGCAGCAGGTTCTCGATCGTCTTGTCCCACGACAGGCCGCCGTCGCGGGACACCCACAGCCCGCAGCCACCGTGGCGGGAATCACCCGCCGCCATGACCACCGTGGAGGGGTCGTCGGGATGGACCGCCAGGGCGGGGATGCTCATCAAGCGCGTCTGGTTGATGTTGCCGGTGACCTGCCGGGGGGCCTCCACCACGACCTCGCCGGCGCCGTCGGCGCCGTCCTGCGCCCCAGCCGCTGCCGGCACGATCAGCAGCAGGATCACCGCAAGGGCCAGGGCTCTGGTGAGCGACATCTGTCTTCTCCGATACAGGGGTGGCCAAGGGGCAACAGGCGCCGTTCATCGGGCCGGGTCGGCTGCGAGCCGCTTCGGGCGCTCGCGGGATCCCACCGAGGAAGGCACCAGCTCCGGCCGGCACACGGCCGCGACCTCGACAGCAGGGAGGTCATAGGCCCGCGCATAGAACGCCGTGGTGGCCTCCCACCGCTCGGGCGACATCAGCGTGGCCCCATCGCCGGGCCCGTTCGGTGCATACACGGACCACGCGAGGTGCAGATCGTCCTTGGACGCCTTGGGGTAGTGACGGTGGTAGACGTCGATGCCGACCTGCGGCTGGGCCCGTTGCAGCGCAACGCCCTCGGCCACCGCGTCGGCCATCCGCCCGGCGAGCTCGTCGGGCACGTCGTCGGACGCGAGCAAGCCGGTGGCATAGACCCGGACATCAAGCGGCACCGCCCGAAACGCCGTCTCGGCACCGCGTTGGATGCTGGGGATCGTGTCGACCCAGGCGGGGCTGACCTCCGCCTCTCCCCGCGCCAGCGAGCGGGCGGCGTACGGCCCGTCGTTGGCGTCCACCATCGGCGCCGGCTCGAGCCCGGTGTGGGCGAGCGCGGCTTCGTACTCGTGCACCATCCAGGCCAGGCCGTGAGCTGCCGTGAGCTTGCCCTGGAGGTCGGCTGGCCCGTGCACGTCCGAGCTCGTCGGAACGATCCCGGCGATCGGGCTGCGCTGATGGAACGTGGTGACGAAGCGCACGCCGAGGCTGGTGTCGGCGGCGGCCTGGGCGGCCAGCAGATACGCGACCCCGGTGACGGCGAAGTCGGCCGCGCCCGCGTCCACGGCGTTGACCCGGACCGACAGGCCCTCCAGGGTCATGTCGCGTGGCGGCACCGGATCGACGAACTCGACGTCGAGGCCGTACTTCTCGAACACGCCTGCCGCCCGCGCCGCGAACAGCGGCAGCTGCAGCCCGGGGACGCAGGTGGTGCACCACAGCATCACGCGAACACGGTCAGTCATCGGTCCGTCCTCCTCATCGCTTGGCCCCGCCGTTCGCCCGTGGAAGCCACCTTTGGCAGCGGGTCGATGATGTATAGCAAGAGGGGGGAGGCCCGGGTGCAACATGGCTGCAACGCCGGTCTCGCGGGTCCCAGCTGAACCCACCGACACCTATGTGCGCAATGACACCATTGACGGCGCGAGGGGATTTGATCCGCTGGGGTCGCACGGCGTGGTGCCGGCCACACGAGATCTCGCGAAGGGGCACGATCATGCCAGCGCGTGTCGAGGTGTCGCTGACCGGGGAGGTGGCGATCCGCGTCGACGGCGCGCGCCGCGTCGGGTGCGACAGCAGCTGTCCGGTGGGGCCGTTGGCCCAGGTTGCGTTGGCCTGCCTCGTGCTCCAACGCGACCGGTTGACTCCCCGCGAAGAGCTCGCCGAAGTGCTGTGGGACGACTGCCCACCCAACACGTGGCGCTCGGCCCTGCGGGGGCTGCTGTCGAGGTTGCGTTCCGCGCTCGCATCCGCCGAGCTGGGGTCGGCCACCGTGATCACGAACACCACCGGCTCCTACCAGCTGCGATTGCCGGGCGCCGTGGTGGACGTGGAGGCCGCAAGCGACGCCCTAGCCCGCGCCCGCTCGGCTCTCGACGACGGGGCGGCCGCGGTGGCCAGAGACCACGCGCTGCACGCTGTCAGCGGGACGACCGGAGAGTTCCTCCCCGGTGCCCGCACCCGGTGGGTACAGCGCGAACGGGCGCAGCTGCACGAGGTGCACGTGCAAAGCTTGGAGCTGCTCTCTCAGGCGGCGCTCGTCTGCGGCGATCACCTCCAGGCCCTGCGGGCGGCGGAACGCGTCGCGTCCCTCGAGCCGGTCCGTGAGTCCGCCCACCTGCGAGTCCTGAGCGCTCATCTCGCGGCCGGCAACCGGGGCGAGGCCATCCACGCGTACCACCGGTGCCGCCAGGCGTTGGCCGGCGAGCTCGGCGTGTCGCCCTCTGCGGAGACAGAAGCC
>CAYQMQ010000333.1:0-2752 GCA_964418395.1 uncultured Actinomycetota bacterium | reverse complement strand
GCCGGCGGTTACCGTCGGCGGAGGCCCGGGAGGCGCTGGCCGAGAGCGTGCGGCGCGTGTCGTCGATCGCGCTGGTCCACGAGACGCTGTCCCACGAGTCGCATCAGCGCGTGCCGTTCGACCGCATCGCCCAGCGCGTCGTCGACATGCTCGCCGACGGGCTGGTCGGCCCGGAGACGCCGGTCACCTTCGATGTGGAGGGCGAGGCCGGCGAGCTTCCCGCCGAGGTCGCCACTCCGCTCGCGCTGGTGGTCACCGAGTTGCTGCAGAACTCGGTGGAGCACGCCTTCGTCGGTCGTGAGGGCGGCCGGATCGGCATGACGTTCGAGCGGACCCCCGCCACGCTGCGCCTGGAGATCGCCGACGACGGCGTCGGCCTGCCCGAGGGCTTCGACCACGAGACGACGGCGAGCCTGGGGCTGAGCATCGTGCGCACCCTCGCAGAGAGCGAACTCGGCGGCTCGTTCACTCCCGCCAGCAGCAACGAGGGCACCACCTTCACCCTGGTGATCCCGCTGCCCTAGGACGGCTCGGTCAGCCCGCGAGGCGGCGCCCGCGCCCACGGCTTCGGCGCAACGTCCGGCGCTCGTCCTCGCTCATGCCGCCCCAGACGCCGGCGTCCTGGTTGGTCTCCAGCGCCCACTCGAGGCACTGGTCGACGACGTCACAACGGCGGCACACGGCCTTTGCCCGCTCCAGCTGCTCGAGCGCGGGGCCGGTGGTGCCGATGGGGAAGAACAGTTCAGGGTCCTCATCGATGCACGCAGCTTTTTGGCGCCAGTCCATGGGTCGCTCTCGCCTTCGTGTCGACTCGACGGCAGCTGTGCTCACGTACCGAAGTACGGCGCACGTTCGTGGTCCGCCCGCAGTATCTCGTGAAATGTATCACAAGGTTGCGCACGATGTTCGCTCTGCCGGCAGCATACCGGGTGAGCCGTCCGGTGGAAAGGCCCGTCTCAGCTCGCGGGGGGGAATGACCGCCAGCGACTGCTTGGCCATCGACAACGACAACCGGGTGTGCTCACCGATGAAGTCCCCGTCGACCTGCAGCGGCATGGGCCGGTCGGCGACGAGCTCGACCCCTTCGAGGTCGTGCCAGCTCCGCGTGAACGGCAGCGCGGTGGGATCGCGGCCGTCGGCGACCGCGGCGCGCATCAGCCGCAGCACGGCCAGGGTCGACATCTTGGTGGTGGCCAGCACGTCCAGCCCACCGTCGAGGTTGGCGGTGGGGCACAGGCTCACCGGACGGCGGCCGAGGAACGTGAACGGGTCGGCGTTGCAGCACACCGCGGTGCGCAGCTCACCGATCGGCTCGTGGCCGGGCGCCTCCACCCGCAGCCGCGCCCGGCGGTCGAAGGAGCCGAAGTGGGCCGCCACCCCGCACCCCAGGAACGTCGCCTGGCCCGCGGTCCGCTTGAGGCGGGAGCGGCGCTCGACGGCGCGCACCACCTCGGCGTCGAAGCCGAAGCCGAGATGGAAGGCGAACAGCCGGTCGCCGACGCTGCCGAGCCGGACGGTGCGGCTCGTCCCGTTCCGCAGCGCGGGGCGCAGCTGGTTGGTCGCGTCCACCGCGTCGTTGGGAAAGCCGAGGATGCGGGCGTAGACGTTGGTGGAGCCGCCGGGGATGATCCCGAGGCGCACCGGCGTGCCGGCCACGCCCTGGATCGCCTCGTTCACGGTGCCGTCGCCGCCGAGCACCACCACGACGTCGTAGCCCTCGTGAGCGGCGGCGGCCGCCAGATAGCCGGCGTGGTCACGTCGCTTGGTGGCCTCCACCTCCAGCTTGGTGTCGGCTTCCAAAGCCCGGGCGATCAAGCCCACCAGCGCGGGGGACGTGGTGGTGGCGGTGGGGTTGTGCAGCAGCAGGGCGCGCATCGACCCCCCTCAGAGGTCCAGCTCGGCGCCGTCCATCCCCTCGCGCAGGAAGGCCAGCACGCGCGACAGCAGCCGTGACACGTGCATCTGGCTGATGCCGATCTCCTCGGCGATCGTGGACTGGGTCATCCCCTTGAAGAACCGCAGGTAGAGGATCCGCCGCTCGCGCTCGGGCAGCTGTTGGATCAGCGGGGCCAGCGAGGCGAAGTACTCGAGGTTCTCCAGCTGCAGGTCGTCTTCGCCCATGCGCTCGAGGCGCTCGGGGGCGTCGTCCTCCTCGCCCGAGGGGGCGTCCAGGGACGTGGTCGAGTAGGCCTGCCCCGATTCGAGGGCTTCGAGCACCTCTTCCTCGCTGACCTCGGCGGCCTGGGCCAGCTCCGAGACCGTGGGGCTGCGGCCCAGCTCCTGGGTGAGCTGGGACACGAGCTTGTTCATGCGCAGGCTGAGCTCCTGCAGGCGCCGCGGCACGCGGATCGCCCAGCCCTTGTCGCGGAAGTAGCGCTTGAGCTCGCCGACGATCGTGGGGGTGGCGTAGGTGGAGAACTCGACGCCCCGTTCGAGATCGAACCGGTCGATGGCTTTCAGCAGCCCCACCGAGCCGACCTGCACCAGGTCGTCCATCGGCTCGCCCCGGTCCTTGAAGCGGCGGGCGAGATACTCCACCAGCGGCAGGTGCAGCTGGGCCAACGTGGCGCGGATCTCGGGATCACCGGTGTCGCGGAGCTGGCGGAACAGCTCCTTGGTGTCCTCGCGGGTGTAGGTGTCGGTCTCGTCGCTCATGGCTTCAAGCCCGGCTTTCGCCGTGGAGGTCCGGCAGCCGTTGCTTGCGCAGGGTGATCACGGCGCGCTCGTGCTCGTCGTCCACGTCGAGCTCGTC
>CAYQMQ010000332.1:0-2753 GCA_964418395.1 uncultured Actinomycetota bacterium | reverse complement strand
CGGGTCAGCGTGGCGCTCGAGCTGTTGACCACGCCGTCGCTGCTGTTCCTCGACGAGCCCGTCGCCGGGCTCGACCCGGGGCTGGCGCGCTCCCTGATGCAGCTGCTGCGCACCCTCGCCGACGCCGGCCGGACGATCGTGGTGGTGACCCACGACGTGGCGAGCCTGCGGCTGTGCGATCAGGTCCTGGTGCTGGCGCCCGGCGGCGTGCCCGCCTACGTGGGCCTGCCACAGTTCGCACCGGCTCACTTCGAGCGCGAGGAGCTCACCGAGGTTTTCGCCGATCTGACCGCGGACCCCTCACGGGACTGGCGCTACGCCGGCCGCCCGGCACGTCCGGATCCGCAAGCGTCGCGGGCGCCGCCGGCGATCGCGCCACCTCCCCCGCAGCAGAGCTGGTGGTCGCAGCTGCGCACGTTGACCGCTCGGGGCGCCGAGGTCCTCGTCGCCGACCGCCGCAACCTCGGGTTGCTGCTCGCCCAGGCGCCACTGCTCGGCCTGCTGATGCTCGCGGCCTTGCCGCCCGGCGAGCTGGCGGCACCGGCGCCGTCCGAGGTCCGCTTCGTGTCCACGGCCGGGCTCGTGCTGTTCGTGCTGCTGGTCGGTGCCACCTGGCTGGGCGCGAACAACGCCATCCGCGAGATCGCCAGCGAGCTGGCCGTGCTCCGCCGGGAGCGGGCGGTCGGGCTGTCGCTGTCGGCCTATGTGACCGCCAAAAGCCTTGTGCTGGGCACGCTGACGGTGGCGCAGGCGGTGGTGCTCACCGCCCTGGCGATCGCCCGGCAGGGCGGGCCCGACTCGGCGGTGCTGCTCGGGTGGGGGCCCGGCGAGCTCGCCGTCGCCGTCGCGCTGGCCGGGTTGGCGGCGATGGGGCTGTGTCTGCTCGTCTCCGCGCTGGCGGGCTCGCCCGCTCGGGCCACCAGCATCCTGCCGATCCTGCTGATCGTCCAGCTGGTGCTCGCCGCCGGCGTCGTGCTGCCCGAGATCGTGGACCGCCCCGGCCTGCGGGAGCTCAGCAACGTCGCCAGCGCCCAGTGGGGCGTCGCCGCGGCCGCGGCGACCGTCGACCTGAACGAGCTCCAGCAGTTCGGCGACCGCCTGCGCGAGCTGCGGGAAGCGGACGCCGCCGACCCGATCCCCGTGGTCGAGGCGCTCCTCGACCCGGCCGATCCCGCTTCCCGGTGGGCGCACACCCCGCGGGCGTGGTTGACCGCCGTCGGCGCGCTGGTGGCGCTGACGGTCGTGCCGATCGTGGTGGCGAGTCGCGTGCTGCGCCGCTACGACCCCGGCCGATGAGCCTGTTGGCGCATTTTGCCGCGATCGTGGTGACCGCCGCGGCGATCGCGGGCGGCGCGTTCGCCCTCGGCGCCCGCAGCAGCGACGAGGCCCCGCCCGAGCCGGGCCCCGGCTTCGGCGTCGGCTCGGTCCACCCCGCCGAGCCGCGGACCGAGGAGTGGGCGACGATCACGGCGAGCCTGCAACCGGGGATCGAGCCGGAGTCGGCCAACCCCTGCCAGGCGGGGCGGGCAGAGTGCGTCGCGGCCGTCGTCGCCGAGATGGAGGCCCGCTTCGCGCAGCTGGGCTGTGCGCACACCGCGCCGTTCGCCTTCACGTATCTGGAGATGACCAGGGGCGTGGAGACGCACGTGACCCGGTCGGACTTCTTCGCCGACCCGGCGGCGTTGGCACACTTCGACGCGTTGTTCGCGGAGTTCTACTTCGAGGCGATCGACAACTGGCGCGCGGGCCGTCACGCCCACGTCCCAGCCGCCTGGCAGGTGGCGTTCGCCGCCGCCGACGACCGCCGGGCCAGCGCGCCGGCCGACATCCTGCTCGGCATGAACGCCCACATCAGCCGCGACCTCGCCTACACCGTCGCTGCGCTCACCGAGGCCAGGCCGGCGGCCACCGACCGCTCGGAGGACGCGGCCGACTTCTCCCGCGTCGACGAGGTGATCGCCACCGTGCAGCCGTCGGTGGTGGAGGGCGCCGCGGCCCGCTTCGACCCCGGCATCGCCTCGCTGGAGCGCATGCTGGCCCCCGCCGAGGACGAGGTCGACGCGACCCGGCTGATCGGGCTGTGGCGCGCCCGGGCCTTCGAGCTCGGCCGGCGGTTGGCCACCGCGGAGGACGAGGCAACGCGCGACGCGGTCGCCGCCGAGATCGAGCGGGGCTCGCTCGCCTCGGCGGCGCTCATCCTCAACCTGGAGGCCAGCAGATCGCTGGGGCTGCCCCCCGACCAGCGCGACGCCTACTGCCGCCAGCAGCACGCGGGCGCCGAACCGACGTCCCCGCCGGCGACTGCGACGACCGGCCAGCGCATCGACCCGGCACACGCGACACTGGGATCGGGCCTGCGAACCGGAAGCGAGCGGCTGAGCCGCCGCTGACGCCGCGCCCCCCGTCACCGTCTGTCCCCGCTGCGCACCGAGTTGCCATGACCGCTTCCACCCCGACGGTCGCCGACCGGCGCACGTTCGCCATCATCAGCCATCCCGACGCCGGCAAGACCACGCTGACCGAGAAGCTGTTGCTGTTCGGCGGCGCGGTCCGCGAAGCGGGCGCGGTGAAGTCGCGCAAGTCCGCCCGCACCGCCGTGTCCGATTGGATGGCGCTGGAGAAGGAGCGCGGCATCTCGATCACGTCCACGGTGTTGGCCTTCGACGCCGCGGGCAAGCGGTTCAACCTGCTGGACACCCCCGGCCACGCCGACTTCTCCGAGGACACCTACCGCACGCTGTGGGCGGCGGACG
>CAYQMQ010000331.1:0-2754 GCA_964418395.1 uncultured Actinomycetota bacterium | reverse complement strand
CCACCGGACACGGCGCCCGGAAGCTGACATCGAGCGACCGGACGTTGGCGGGGCCGCCAGCCCACTGGGTCACCACCCGCGACACGTGACCCATCGACAGCATCCCGTGAGCGATGACCCCGCCGGTGGGGCTGACGCGGGCGGCGAAGTCCTCGTCCCAGTGCAGCGGGTTGAAATCGCCGCTGGCCCCCGCGTAGCGGATGAGGTCACCCTGTTCGAGGGTCACCCGCTCGGGGGGCAGCGCGTCGCCCACGGTCACCTCGTCACGGCGCATCCTCAGCCCTCCCCGGTACCGGCGAAGAACACGATGACGCTGCGCGACGTCACCACCGACTCGTCGCTGGCAGCGTCCACGCAGTCGATCTGGTAGGTCAACAGGTCCATCGAGCGCCGGTTGGCGATGTCGACGACCCACGGCGTGCACCGCACCACGTCACCGCCGCGGACCGGGCGGTGGTAGGTGAAGGCCTGGCTGCCGTGGACGAGGTTCCAGTGCGCGCCGAGCTCCGGATCGGCGACGACGGTGCCGATGCGCCCCAGGCAAAAGCACGCGGCGAACGTCGGCGGAGCCACCACCTCCTCGAGCGGGACCTCGGCGGGATCGGCTTGATAGATCGGGTCGCTGATGCCGGTGGCCTCGGCGTACTCCCGCATCTTCTCCCGCGACACCTCGTAGGTGTAGGTGTCGTAGACATGACCGATCCGGTCGGGGTTCAACGCGATGGCTGCCTCCTTCACGTGCCGGGTCAGCGGCCGGCGGGCGCGCGCCGCCGGCGGGTCGGAGCGTCGCAACCCGAGGCGGCCGGCCACAGCCTAGGCGCCCACACGGGGCTGTCGACCGCCACGATCCCGGCAACAGATCCAGACAGCGACCGCCGGCTCAGGCGAACGTGCCCAGCAACCCGCCGGTCACGGGGATGGTGGCGCCGGTGACGAAGTCGGCGTCGTCGGAGGCCAGGAAGGCGTGGACCCCGGCCAGATCGGCCGGTTCGCCGACACGTCCCAGCGCCGTGGTCGCCTTGGTCAGCTGCCGCACCGGCTCGGCGACCCCGGGACCGCCGGCCGCCGGGGGCTCGGTCTCGGTCAGGCGGGTCGCCACGAAGCCGGGCACCACCGCGTTGACGGTGATCCCGAAGCTGCCGAGCTCGCGGGCGAGGACGCGGGTGAGCCCGACGACGGCTCCGGCGGCCGCGGCCAGCGGCGCGTCACCGGGCTCGCCGGTGAGAAAGGCCGCGGCGGCGGTGTTGACGATCTTGCGGACGCGGCTGACCTGCCCCGCCTCGGCGAGCTCGGCGCCGGCGAGCTCGCGCAACCGCGGCACGCAGGCGCGGCACGTGGCCACCGTGGCCCCGTACAGCGCGCTGTCGACGGCGTCCCAGTCCGCCGCCTCGAGCGCGTGGAAAGCGGCGTGGTGATGCCAGCCGGCGTTGTTCACGACGACGTCGAGCCCGCCCAGCTCGTCCACGGCGCGCTCGGCCACGCGAGCGGTGACGTCGGGGGAGGTGACATCGCCGGGAACCGTAAGCACCGGCGTGCCATACCGGCCAGCCGCCTGCGCCGCCGACTCGAGGGGTTCCTCGTCGCGATCGGCCAACACCAGCGCGGCGCCCTCCCGAGCGAACCGCTCGGCGGTGGCCGCGCCGATGCCCCGCCCCGCCCCGGTGACGGCGGCGACCCGGCGGGCGAGACGACCTCCGCCCGCCGGGGCGGCCGGACTCACTCCGCCTCAGCGCCCGATTTGGACTTGGAGCCCTTCTTGGGCGACTGATCAGACTTCTTGGGTGCCAGCACCATCGTCGCGAACCGTCCCTCCATGGGGCTGCGACTTTCGATGTTGGCCACGTCGGCCAGCTCCTCGGCCAGGCGATCCAGCAGCTGGATGCCCATCTCGGGCCGCCGCATCTCCCGGCGGCGGAACATGACCTGCACCCGGACGCTGTGGCCGTCCTGGAGGAACTTGCGGGCCTGGCGTTCCTTCACCTCGAAGTCGTGATCGTCGATCTTGGGGCGCAGCCGGATGGCTTTCTGCCCGGTCGAGCGCTGCTGCTTGCGGGCCTCGCGTTCGGCGCGCTCCTGCTCGTAGACGTGCTTGCCGTAGTCCATCACCTTGGCCACGGGGGGGTCAGCGTTGGGTGACACCTCCACGAGGTCCAAGTCGAGGGCCTGGGCCGCTTCGATGGCGACCTTCAGCGGCACGATGCCGACCTGTTTGCCCTCGGGCCCGATGAGACGGACCTCCTTGGCGCGGATCTCGGCGTTGACGGCGGGACGGTCCGGCATGCTCCTCCTGGTGTCGTGTCCGTGTGCCTTGCCGGCGGGTGGGCCGGCTCCGACGGGGTACCCGTCGGATCGGGGTCCCATCCGAGGTCGAACGAACGACGGGGACCCATCGTGGGTCCCCGTCCACGCTCATGTCGTGTGTAGCGCGTCAGACCGCGATTGTCGACCCCCAACGTGGCACAGCGGGCGCTCGAAAGCCGGAGCATCCGGCCGCCGGCGGTCCGGCCCGGCAGCGCTCACCGAGTCTCGCGGTGCGGTTGGTGGGCGTTGCACCGTGGGCAGTGCTTGCGCATCTCGAGCCGCTCGCGCTGCGTGTGGCGGTTCTTGGTGCTGGTGTAGTTGCGCTCGCGGCACTCGACGCACGCGAGCGTGATGATCGGGCGGGCTTCTGACTTCGGCATAGCGGAACTCCTGGCTCGCGCCTATTTGAGGATCTTGGTGACCTGGCCGGCGCCGACGGTGCGCCCACCCTCA
>CAYQMQ010000330.1:0-2759 GCA_964418395.1 uncultured Actinomycetota bacterium | reverse complement strand
CGGTCACCGCGGCGGGGACCGCCTGCTGGCCGCCCAGGATCGTGATCCGTCGGGGCCGCAGCCAGGCGAGCTCGGCGCGCACCGGCGGCGGCAGGCCGTCGCCCGAGGCCAGCAGCACGGGGCCGCCGCGGGCGCCGGCGAGGGCGGCACCCGCCAGCGCGTCGGGGTAGTCGTCGCCGGTGACGATCACCGCGTGGGCGGCCTCCTCGGGAAACGCCTCGCGGGAGACGGCGGCGCTGGTCGCCGTGCGGTCGTCACCGGCGACGCGCAGCACGTGCTCGGAGACCGCCTCACCGCCGAGGTCCGGAGGGGCCGTGGGCAACGGTGGGGGCGGGTCGAGGCGGCTGAGCAGCGCCCATCCGGTGGCCGACACGATCCCGATCACGAGCACCGCCGCCATGGCTACCCATGGCCGTCGCAGAATTCCTCTCCTTGCCGTCAGTGCCCCGGCCCGGGCGCAGGCCCCTCGAGATCGGCTCAGGATAACCGGGCCGGGGCACGCCCTCATCGGCGGAACTGATCCAGGTGGGAGCTCGAACCGCCGAACGCGGGGGATAGGATCGAACGGCCGCAGGCGCCATGATGCCGGTGGACGCCGGACACGCGGTACGCTACCGTTCACCAGCCATCACACGGCTGTGATTTCCCCGGCGTGATCTCCACGCCGCCTTCCCCGGGCCGTGGAAGCAGTCCATGACACATCCAGGAGGGCGACGCCGTGGGTGACTCCTTCGCGCACCTGCACGTGCACACCGAGTACTCGATGCTCGACGGCGCCAGCCGCGTCGACGAGCTCATGCGCAAGGCCGCCGAGCAGGGCATGCCCGCGATGGCGATGACCGACCACGGCAACCTGTTCGGCGCCATCGACTTCTACAAGGCGGGCCAGCGCCACGGCGTCAAGCCGATCATCGGCAGCGAGGTGTACGTCGCGCCGGAGAGCCGGTTCCGCAAGCGGGAGGCCGCCGCGGGGGAACAGGGAAACGGCAAGCGCGACGCCTACCACCACCTGACGCTGCTGGCGGAGAACAACACCGGCTATCAGAACCTGATCAAGCTGGTCAGCCGCGGCTACCTCGAGGGGTATTGGTATAAGCCGCGCGTCGACCACGAGCTGCTCGAGGAACACGCCGAGGGGCTGATCTGCCTGTCGGGGTGTCTTGGCGCCGAGGTCAACCAGACGCTGCTGAAGCAGGACTACGAGACCGCGCTCAAATCAGCGGGCTGGCACCGCGACGTGTTCGGCCCCGAGAACTACTTCGTGGAGCTGCAGGACCACGGCATCCCCGAGCAGCGCCAGACCAACGGCGACCTGATGAGCATCGCCGAGTCCCTGGGCGTCGGGCTGGTGGTGACCAACGACAGCCACTACACCCACCAGGCCGACGCCGAGGCCCACGACGCGCTGCTGTGCATCCAGACCGGGGCCAAGAAGACCGACGCGGACCGCTTCAAGTTCAAGGGCGACCAGTTCTACGTCAAGCCGGCCCACGAGATGCACGCCCAGTTCCCCGACCATCCGCAGACGTGGAAGAACACGCTGGCCATCGCCGAGCGCTGCGACGTCGAGATCGAGTTCGGCCGGCTCCGGCTGCCGAAGTTCGACTGCCCCAACGGCCTGACCGAGCAGGAGTATCTCCGCCAGCAGGTGCTGACCGGAGCGGAACAGCGGTACGGCGACCCGCTCGACGACCCGGTGCGTGACCGGATCGAGCACGAGCTGGCCGTCATCGAGCAGATGGGCTACAGCGCCTACTTCCTCATCGTCGCCGACCTGTGCCAGTACGCGCGCGACCACGGCATCCGGCTCGGGCCGGGCCGCGGGTCGGCGGCCGGGTGCGCGGTCAGCTACTGCCTGGGCATCACGGATCTGGACCCGCTGGCCCACGACCTCATCTTCGAACGGTTCCTCAACCCCGAGCGCGTGTCGATGCCCGACATCGACCTCGACTTCGACGAGCGCCGGCGCAGCGAGATGATCCGCTACGCCACCGAGAAGTACGGCTCCGACCGGGTCGCCCAGATCATCACGTACTCGACCATCAAGGCGAAGCAGGCCATCAAGGACGCCGCCAGGGTGCTGGGCTACCCGTTCGCCTTCGGCGAGAAGCTCACCAAGATGATGCCCGCAGCGGTCATGGGACGCGAGTCGACCCTGGAGCAGGCCCGCGAGCAGTCCACCGAGCTGCGCGAGGCCTGGGAGTCCGACGGCGACGCCAAGCAGGTGCTGGACACCGCCACCTCGCTGGAGGGGCTGCGGCGCCAGCACTCGATCCACGCCGCCGGGGTGGTCATCGCCGGCGAGCCGATCACCGACGTGTGCCCGGTGCTGCAGGTCGAGGCCGACGGCGAGATCGTCACCCAGTACGACGGCGGCATGGTCGAGGACATCGGCCTGCTGAAGATGGACTTCCTCGGCCTGCGCAACCTCACGGTGATCTCCGACGCCCTCGACCACATCGAGCGCACCACCGGCGAGCGCATCGACATCGACCACGCGCCGCTGGACGATCCGGCGACGTACCGGATGCTCGCCCGGGGCGAGACCGATGGCGTGTTCCAGCTGGACTCCGCCGGCATCACCGCGCTGGCCAAGCAGCTGCGCCCGGACAACTTCGCCGACGTCGTCGCGCTGCTGGCGCTGTACCGGCCCGGGCCGATGAGCGCGGATCTGCACAACGAGTACTGCCGCCGCAAGCACGGTCACAAGCCGGTGACCTACCCCCACGAGGACCTGCGCGAGACCCTCGAGCCCACCT
>CAYQMQ010000329.1:0-2771 GCA_964418395.1 uncultured Actinomycetota bacterium | reverse complement strand
ATCGCCTTCTACGGTGACTACACCCCGGGGGCATCGATCGTGCTGACCGCGATCGCCGCCTACGTCGTCACCGCGAGCATCCAGCGTCTGCGTCTCCGTCGCGTGGCGGGCGTAGGCGCCTGATCCCGTGGGCGCCGAACTCCTACGGGCAGTCGAGGGCCTCGGCGAAGGCGTCGATCTGCTCGGTGAGCATGGCCGGCAACCCGCGCGAACGGGTCGCGTCGTCGACGCTGCCCAGCGGGTGAATGTCGATCAGCTCGACACCGGCTTCGCGCGCGAGGGCCTCGGCGTCCCGGCGCCCCTCGAGCGGCTCGACGAGGACGGCGGTGATGCCGCGCGCCTCGATGCGCTCGGTCAGCTCGGCCAGTCGCTGGGGGGTCGCCTCCGCGTGACCGCCGGCGCCGGAGATGCCGACCTGATCGTGGCCGTGGGGCTCGAGGAGGTACTGGTAGGCCTCGTGGCTGACGATCGCGGCGTCGCGGGCGCAGTCGCCCCCGAGGCGCTCCTCAGCGCGCGCACCGACCTCTGCCAGCTCGGCCGCGGCGGCCTCCGCGTTGGCCCGGTAGGCGCCGGCGCGGTCGGGATCAGCGGCCGCGAACGCCTCCCCGACGGCTTCGGCGATGTCCTGCATGATCGCCGGCTCGAACCACACGTGCGGGTCGACGAGGCCCTCGTCGCCGTGGCCGTCCTCGTCGTCGTGGCCATCGTCGTCCTCGTGGTCCTGGTCATCGGCCCCGCCACCCCGCCCGGGGACGGGCAACAGGCGATCGCCGGCGACCTCCGCGAACGAGACGACCTCGCCCTCGGCGTCGCTCACCGCCTCCTCCACCTGCGGTTGGAAGCCGACCTCGCCGACGAAGAGCACGACGTCGGCAGCCATCAGGTCCGTGCGATCGCCAGGCGACAGCGTGAGGTCATGGACGCCTTGCCCCCCGGACGCCAGATGAGCCAGCTGCGCGCCCGGCGCGATCCGTTCGGCCAACCACGCGGCCGGAAACGTCGACGTGACCACCACGAGGCCCTGCCCGGCCTCGCCGCTGGCCTGTTCGTCCCCTTCCGGACCGGCAGCCGGCTGCCCCGGCTCGCCCGCACAGCCGCTGGCCAGCAACGCCAGCGTCAACAGCACGGTGCACATGCGGTCCGTCGTCACAAGCTCCCCCCTCAAAGGCGTCGGCATCACCCATGTTAAGAAAACGACAATCGTTGTCAATATCTTGTGGCTGTCTCGTTCTGGGCCGCTCCGAGCGTCTGCCCCGCCAAGACGGTTTGGCCGGCCGATGGCGACTACGCTGATGGCAACTCGGAGCGCGGCCCGAGCCGGGCGAGCCGACGTCCCACGTCGACGACAAGGAGCCCTGGGGCCATGACGGTAGCCAGCGAGCAGCCCGAGACGGCGCTGCGCGACGCGGGGCTGCGCGCCACCCGCCAGCGCCTGACGGTGTTGGCCGCCCTCCGCGACCGCACCGACAGCGTCACCGCCCAGGAGCTGCATGCCGAGCTGCGCGGGGCCGGCGAGCCGGTCGGCTTGACCACGGTCTACCGCACGCTGGCCGCCCTGTCGGACGCGGGCATGCTCGACACGTTCGAGCGTGACGCCGAGCAGGCCTTCCGCTTGTGCGGCGACGCGCACCACCACCATCTGGTGTGCGAGACCTGCGCCCGCGTGGAGGAGATCACCGCCGAGGAGGTCGAGTCGTGGGTCGACGGCGTGGCCCGCGCCCACGGGTTCACGGTGACCGGCCACCGCGCCGACATCTTCGGGGTGTGTTCCGCATGCCAGGTGACGTGAGCGACTCATGTAGCGACAGCCGCAGTCGCATCGACGTGAGCGACGGCGTCGCGGCGCTCGCGCCGTTGATCGCCGACGGCGGCGTGGTCGCCTTCACCGGCGCCGGCGTCTCCACCGCCTCCGGCATCCCCGACTTCCGCTCCCCCGGCGGCGTGTGGACCCGCTACGACCCGAAGGCCTTCACGTTCTCGCGTTATGTCGCCAACGCCGACACCCGCCGGCTGGCGTGGCGCCTGCGCCGCGAGCTGTGGGCCACGCCGCCGGCGCCCAACCCCGCCCACCACGCGCTGACGCAGCTGGAACGCGGCGGGCTGCTGGACGCGGTCGTCACCCAGAACATCGACGGGCTGCACGGGGACGCCGGCAGCCGGCGGGTCGTCGAGCTGCACGGCACCGGCCGACAGATCATGTGCATCGGGGCGGCCCCGCGGGCGGGCACCCCGGCCGGTTGCGGGTTCGCCGAGGCGATGGAGTGGGCCCTGGAGCGAGTCGAGGCCGGCGAGCCCGACCCGGCCTGCCCGCACTGCGGTGGGCTGCTCAAATCGGCCGCGGTCAGCTTCGGCCAGAACCTGTTCCCCGGCGTGCTCGCCGAGGCAGAGCGGCTCGCCGCAGCGGCCCGCACGCTGCTGGCGGTCGGCTCCAGCCTGCGGGTGCAGCCCGCCGCGCGGCTGCCGGGCGTCGCCCAGCGCGCCGGCGCGCGCCTGGCGATCGTCAACCGCGAGCCGACCCCGCTCGACGAGCACGCCGACGTGGTGGTCCGCGGCGATGTCGCCGAGGTGCTGCCCGCCGTGGCTGCCGCCTCGCCCACCCCTCACACCACGGGCGTGACCGCCGACACCGAGGCCCGCTGATGAGGGCCCGGCTGCGGGTGCGCATCACCCCCGACGATGTCGGTTCGCGCGTCAGCGTCCGGCTGCGGGATGAGGGCGGCGGCTACACCGACGTCGTCGGCCACCTCGAAGCCTGGGCCGACGGCCAGCTG
>CAYQMQ010000328.1:1633-2775 GCA_964418395.1 uncultured Actinomycetota bacterium | reverse complement strand
CCGCAGGCGGTGATGACCCGCCCGGTGCGACGCACGCCCTCGGCGACGGCGTCGCGGGTGGCCAGCCCGCGGGCTTCCTCGCGCACCCGGCTCATCAAGAAGATCGAGTAGTCCACGCCGAGCACCACCAGCAGCACGAACAGCATCGACGGAAGCCACCAGTGGATGCCCGGCGCGTCGAGCAGGTGCTGGAACACCAGCGTGGTCGTCCCCAGCGCGGCGCCGTAGGTCAACAGCACGGTGGCCATCAGGTACGCGGGGATCACCAGCGACCGCAGCAGCACCGCCACGACCGCGGCCACCCCGACGACGACCGCACCGACGATGACGGGGAAGTCGCGGCTCGCGGCGGCGTCGACTTCGCTGAGGTAGGCCGGCGAACCCGTGAGGAGCATGTCGGCGTCGGACAGCGGCGAGCCGGCGACCATCGCGCGGCTCAGGCGCTCGATCTCGCGGGTGATCTCGATGGCGCGGGTCGAGAACGGCGGGCGGTCGAGGGTCACCAGCATGCGGGTGCGGGTGCCGTCGCCGGTGGTGAAGAACCCGAGCTCGGAGCGCAGCTCGGCGGACGTGGCCAGCAGCGACGGGGTCACCTGGAACGGCCGGCCCTCCCCGCCCGTCAGCGCCGCCTCGTCGAGGCCGTCCAGCTCGGACGAGCCCGTGTCGAGCTCGGCCGCGCCCTCGCGCAGCTCGGCGGCGAGCCGGTCTGCGCCGGGCGCGAGCTCGTCGGCGACGCCGGCGTGCAGCTCGCGGAGTCCGGCGGCGAGCTCGGACGAGCCCGCGGCGCCCTCCTCGAGCCCGCCGCGGAGCTGCTCGGCGCCGGCGAGGAGCTCCTCCAGGCCGGTGGCGAGCTCGCCGAGGCCGTCATCGAGTCGAGCAGCGCCGGCCACGCCCTCGCCGAGCCCGCTCTCCAGCTCCGCGAGCGCCCGCGACAGGCCGTCGTACCCGGCTTCGACCTGCTCGCCTTCCTGCTCATGACCGGGCGGATACCGGCCGGTGATCAGCGCGTACGCCTCGCCGGTGGCCTCGGCCGCGCGACGCACGGCCGGGTCGGCGGCGGGTCCGAGCACCGCCTCGTCGAACGCCTCCATCGCCTCGGTCAGCGCCGCCGCCGTGGGGTCGGCGACGTCGACGCGCAGCCG
>CAYQMQ010000328.1:0-1533 GCA_964418395.1 uncultured Actinomycetota bacterium | reverse complement strand
CCACCGGCTGTCCCTCGGCGGCGCCGAAGTGCTCTTGGATCGCCGCGAAGCCCTGCACGGATTCGGCATCGTCGGGCAGCGCCGCCAACGTGTCGTGGCTGGGTTCCCAGGTGGGCAGCGCGAGCAGCGGCAGCACCAGCGGCAGCAGCGCCAGCCCGAGCGTGCGCCCGGGACGCCGCGTGACCTGCTCGGCCACGCGGTCCCAGCCACCGCGTTTGCCCGGCTGCGCCGGTCGCGCCCCGCTCACGGCGCCGGCTCTCCCGCGGAGCCGGCCGGCTGGACCGCGGCGCGGCGTGGCCAGAACAGGGCCGGCCCGGCCAGGCGCATCAGGGCGGGGGTCAACGTGACGCCGGCCAGCAGGGTGATCGCCACCGCGACCGCAAGCGCCGGGCCCATCGTGCGGAACAAGCCGAACTCGGCCACGGACTGGGCGCTGAACCCGACCACGGTGCTCGCCGCCGCCGACACCAGCGCGCCGAGCAGCACCGCGAGCGTGGCGGTCAGGCGCCGCTGGCGCAGCAGCGCCGGGGTGGGCGGATCGCCGGCTTCGGCGCCGACACCGAGCTCTTCGCGGAAGCGGGTCATCAACAGCAGGCTGTAGTCGGTGCCCGCCCCGAAGATGATGACGATGACGAAGGTCTCGAAGAGGTGGGACACCTCGAGGCCGAGCCCGCCGAGGGCGCTGACCGCCCCGAGCGCCGCCACGTACGCCGTGCCCACCGTCGCCAGCGGCACCAGCGCCGCCACGGGGCTGCGCAGGACGAACAGCAGCAGCGCCACGACCAGCCCCACCGACAGCGCGCGCGTGCGCTGGACGCTGGTGGTGACCGCCTCGTCCTCGTCGATGGCCACCGCCGAGGCGCCGGTCACGTAGCGCTGCAGGCCGGGTGGCCCGTTCACGTCGTCGACGGCCTCGCGCAGCTGGCGCAGCGCCGCGCGACCTTCGGGGCTGTACGGGGCGGTCTCCATGCGGGCCACCAGCAGCCACGCCTGCCCGTCATCGGAGACGAGCGCCGGCTCCAGCTGCTGGTCGTCGAGGTGGGTCATGACCGTGCCGAAGGCGTGGCCCGGCGCATCCTCGGCCAGCCACCGCTGCACCCCCCGCACCGCTTCGGCGTCCTCGGGGCCCAACGGCGCGTCGTCACGGACGAACGCGACGGTCACCGAGCGGGAGTAGTCCTGCTCGGGCCAGCCTTCGGCCGTCAAGCGCTGGCCGCGCTCGGCGGGCGAGTCCGGCGGCAGGTAGGCGGCGGTGTCGAAGATCGCGACGTCGGAGAAGGACGGCGACAACCCCAGCAGCAGCCCGGCGCCGAGCGCCCAGGCCGCCAGCACCACCGGCCACCGGCGCACCACGAGCTCGGCAACCCGGCGCCTCATCGCCTGCCGCCGCTCACCCGCGCGCTCGTGCCCGGCCCCGCCTCAGTAGCCCAGCTCAGGGTCGACCACACCCAGCAACGGCTCGCCGGCGGTGAACCGGCGGACGTTCTCGGTCACGCGCCGCGACAGCAGCGGGATGGCCATGTCCTCGGTGTT
>CAYQMQ010000327.1:0-2806 GCA_964418395.1 uncultured Actinomycetota bacterium | reverse complement strand
GCGGGGTTTCGACCTTGACCTCGCCACAGCGCGGGCAGTGGATCTGGTTCGTGCCATGCTCGGTCATCTCGGGCTCACAGTCTGCTTCGGGAGCGAACGGAACGTGCGCTCCCCCAATGATGGCACGCGGGAGACGGCCCCGATCGGCCTGCCGACGCAGCCGCCGAGCATGAGCACTGGCTCGCGGGCGAATACTGGTCAGGACCGCCGAGCCGACCCAGGAGCCCGCCATCCTCCGCACCGACCCCGGAACGCCCCCCGGCGGCCGTGGCCCGTCGTGGTCCGTCGCGGCCCGCATCACCTGGACGGTGATCGGCCTCGCGATCGTGGCCGGGCTCGTCGGGTTGGCCCTGGCCCAGATCCGCGTGGTCGTCGTCTCGCTCATCCTCGGGCTGTTCGTGGCCGCGGCCCTCCACCCCGTGGTGCGCCGCCTGTGCGCCTGGCACCTGCCCCGGGCGCTGGCATCCCTGACGGGGCTGCTGCTGCTGGTGGTGGTGGTCGCCGGCGTGTTCGTCAGTCTCGTGCCACTCGTGGTCGCCGAGCTGCCCCAACTCGCCGACCAGCTGGGCCAGGGGCTGCGCAGCATCGACGAGATGTTGCGCGGCGAGCCGCTGGGCATGGGGATCCGCGGGCTGGACGACCTTCTGCAAACAGGCGTCGGACAGCTGTCCGGCGGGGGAGGCGGCGGCGCGGCTGAAGAGGCGCTGTCGGCAGCGGGGACGTTCGGCGGGGTGCTGGTGGGCGTGGTGCTGGTCCTCGTGGCCAGCTTCTTCTATCTCAAAGACGGAGACCGCTTCGCACACACGCTGTTGCAACTCGTCCCCGGCCGCTACCAGGCGGACGTCCGCATGATCGGCCAGCGCACGTGGGTCACCCTCGGCGAGTTTCTGCGCAGCCAGCTGATCGTGGCGGTCGTCGACGCCGTGCTCATCGGCTTGGGCCTGCTGCTGCTCGGCGTGCCGCTCGCGCTGCCGCTGACCACGTTGGTCCTGTTCGGCGGGCTGTTCCCCATCGTGGGGGCGATGGTCTCCGGTGCGGTGGCGGTGCTCGTCGCCCTGGCCGACGGAGGGGTGACGCTTGCCCTGGCCGTCCTGGCCCTCGTCATCGCCGTGCAGCAGTTCGAAGGCAACGTGGTCCAGCCCTTCGTGGTCGGCCGGGTGGTCGCGCTGCACCCGTTCGTGGTGATCGTGTCGGTGACGGTCGGCGCGCTCACGCTCGGCGTGTTCGGGGCGTTCATCGCCGTGCCCGTGGTCGCCAGCGCGAGCCGGGGGGTCCAATACCTCCGCGAGACCCACTCATCCCCACAGGAGGAACACCAGCCGGATGAACAGGAACCCGAGCCCCCAGCCGTGACGCCAGCGGCTGACGGGTAGCGCGGCCTACGACCGGCCGTCCGCGAGTTCGGGGCTGTCCAGCAGCCCGGCGCCGACAGTGCGGCACAGGAACGCCAGCACGTCGGCGCGTTCCTCGATCACCACGCCGGTGGGTTTGCCCATGCCGTGACCCGCGCGCGTCTCGACACGCAGCCGCGCCGGAGCTTGAACGGCCTGCAGCGCGGCCGCGAACTTGTAGCTGTGAGCGGGCACCACCCGATCGTCGGTGTCGCCGGTGACCACCAGCGTCGGCGGGTAGGCGGTGCCCGGCACGATTCGGTGCAGGGGCGAGTAGGCCAGCAGCCACTCGGCCTGCTCGGGATCCTCGACGGTGCCGTAATCGCTGGCCCATGCCCACCCAATGGTGAACTGGTGGAAGCGGAGCATGTCCAACACGCCCACCTCCGGTACAGCCGCGCCGAACAGGTCCGGGCGCTGAGTGAGACACGCGCCCACCAGCAAGCCGCCGTTGGATCCGCCGCTGATCGCCAGGCGAGTAGGGCGGGTCCAGCCCTTCGCGACGAGCCACTCGGCCACCGCGATCGCATCGTCGAACACCTGTTGCTTGCGGCCGAGCTTGCCGGCATCGTGCCATTCCGCGCCGTATTCACCGCCGCCGCGCAGGTTGGGCACCACGAGCACCCCGCCCCGTTCGACCCACGCCAGCCACCACGTCCGGAACATCGGCGTGACCGGGATCGAAAAGCCGCCGTAGCCCCACAGCAACGTGGGATGGTCGCCGTCGACCAAGCGGGTGTCGGCCCGGCGCACGACGAAGGCGGGAACCTGCTCACCGTCGCTGGAGGTCACCCAGACCTGCTCGGTCACGAACCTCTCGGGATCGAACGGCACGTCAGGCTGCCACCGCATCCCGGTGTCGCCGCTGTCGAGGTCGTAGCTCCAAATGCTCGGGGGTCGAGTGAAGCCGGTCACCACGAAATGGGCGACACGGTCGTCGCGGCGCCCGGCGAGCCCGGCGACGGAGCCGAGCTCGCCCAAGCCGATCTCATCCACGGGGTTTCCGTCGAGCGCGTGCACCGTGATCCGGTTGTGGGCGTGGTGCAGCCACACGCACACCAGCCGGTCGCCGACGCGCTCGACTTGTTCGAGGGTGTCCTGGTCGTGCTCGCCGACCAGCTCGTTCCAGTGCTGCCTGGCAGGAGCGGCCAGGTCCACACGGACGAGACGCCGCCGGGGAGCCCCGGCATCTGTCAGGACCAGCAGAGCGGTCTCGTCGCTGTCGACGACGGCGTAGAGCGCGTCGAACGCGGTGAGCAGGGGCTGCAGGGTGACGGCGGCAGGATCGACGTCGGCGAGTCCGGTCGCCCACACCCCGTTGCGCCGCTCGGTACCTCGAGAGCCGCTGACCAGCAGCCATCGCCCGTCATCGGTGACCCGGGGGGAAAACACCAGGTCGGGGTCGTCCGGGGCCT
>CAYQMQ010000326.1:0-2824 GCA_964418395.1 uncultured Actinomycetota bacterium | reverse complement strand
CGTACGGCACACACGCCTGCTAGGTTCGCGAGCGTGATTCCCCGCGACGACATCCGCCGTGCCCCCAAGGTGTTGCTGCACGACCATCTCGACGGCGGCCTGCGGCCCTCCACCATCGTCGAGCTCGCCGACCAGGCCGGCCACGACGGCCTGCCGGCTACCGACCCCGACGAGCTCGCCCGCTGGTTCTCCGCGACCGCCAGCCGGGGCAGCCTCGAGCAGTATCTGGAGGGGTTCCACCACACCGTCTCGGTGAGCCAGACGGCGGAGGCGCTGCAGCGCGTGGCCCGCGAGTGCGCCGAAGACCTCGATGACGACGGCGTGGCCTACGCCGAGATCCGCTTCGCCCCCGAGCTGCACACTCAGCACGGGCTCACGCTCGACGACGTCGTCGAGGCGGTGCTCGACGGCTTCAACCGCGCCATGGCCGAGCGCGACGTGGTGATCGGGGTGATCTGCTCGGCGATGCGCACCGCCGCCCGCTCCTACGAGATCGCCGAGCTGGCGGTGCGGTGGCGCGACCAGGGGGTGATCGGCTTCGACATCGCCGGCGCGGAGGCCGGCTACCCACCCACCCAGCACCTGGACGCCTTCCATCTGGTGCGTCGCGCGAACTTCCATCTGACGATCCACGCGGGCGAGAGCTTCGGCCTCAAGTCGATCTGGGAGGCGCTGCAGTGGTGTGGCGCCGAGCGCCTCGGCCACGGGCTGCGCGTCACCGACGACATCCGCGTGGACACCGAGGCCACCCCCCACCTCGGGCGGCTGGCCAGCTACGTCCGCGACCGCCGGATCCCGCTGGAGATGTGTCCCACCTCGAACGTCAACACCGGCGGCGTGCGCTCGATCGCCGACCATCCGATCGATCTGCTGCGGCGCCTGCGCTTCCGGGTCACCGTCAACACCGACAACCGGTTGATGAGCGACATCACGCTGTCGGAGGAGTTCGCGCGGCTCGACGACGCCTTCGACCTCGACCTCGGCGAGATGGAGTGGCTGACCATCAACGCGATGAAGAGCGCCTTCTGGCCGTTCGACGACCGGCTGCGCATCATCAACCAGGTGATCAAGCCCGGCTACGCCGCCCTGCGCCAGCCCGCCGCGACCACCGGCCCGGCGAGCTGATCGGCCGTGTCCTTTGCCGTGGTGTCTCGTTGAGACCGCCACGCATGAGCTTCGCACACCACACCGCGCACGCCGCGCGCGCATGAGCGGCACCTGGTCGCGCTCCCACGACCGCGCCGCGTTGATCGCCGGCCTGGCGATCTGGCTGGTGGCCGGACCACCGGTGGCGTCCTGGATGGTGGCACTGGCCGGTGACGCCTCCGCCGCGGACGGCGCGGCCGTGGCGGCGCCGGTCGCCACGCAGGCAGCCGATCGGGGCACCCCACCGGAAGGAGCAGCCGAAAGGGCCAGCGAGCCCGGAGCCGACGCGCCGGCTGGCGCTGAGCCCGCCCCTGACGTGGCCGAGGGGGGTCTGTCGCTGCCGATCGCCGCCGAGCCCGAGCCACAGGTCACCGAGCCCGATGTTCCCGCCGATGCCCTCCAGGTCGCCGTCGAGGAGCTCCCCGACCTCACCGGCTCCCCGCCGCAGCTCATCGCGGAGGGGCGCGGCTGGGGCCACGGCGTCGGCCTGAGTCAGTACGGGGCCCGCGCGATGGCCCGCCACGGTCACGATCATCTCCAGATCCTGGATCACTACTACCCCGACACCGAGGTCACCCCCGTGGGCGCGGACGGGCCGTTGCGGGTGGGGTTGCTGCGCGCCAGCCCGACCGAACGCCCGACGGACACGGTGCGGGTGGTCTCGCGACGAACGTGGGAAGCAGGTGCGGTGTTCGCCTCCTTCGACGGCGACGACCGCGTGCCCTTGCGCCCCGGAAGGACGGTGACGTTGCGGGCCGAGGGCGACGAGGTCGTCGTCGACTTCAGCGAAGGTCGCCGGCGTGCCCGCGAGGTCCACCTCGAGTGGGATCCGCACGCGGCCGGTGGCGCAGCGGTGGCCTTTCCCGACCTGTCCGACCGCGTGCCTGCCACCCGCTGGGGCCGGGTGCAGGTCACCGCTGCGGGCGGCGTGATCCGGCCCACGCTGGCGATCGATATCGAGCGCTACCTGCGGGGCCTGGCCGAGGTCCCCTCGTCGTGGCCGCCGGCCGCCCTGCGGGCTCAGGCGGTCGCGGCGCGCACCTACGCGCTCCGAGCGGCGGCCACGGGGTTGGACCCGGCCTGTGCCTGCCACCTGGGGCCCACGGATCACGATCAGGTGTTCCGTGGGTGGCCGCAAGAGGCCGGGGCAGGCGCCTGGCTGCAGGCGGTGGTCGACACGGCCGGCCACGCCGTCACCCGTGACGGCGGGTTGGTGTGGACCTACTACTCGTCGTCGCACGGCGGGCGCACCGAGCGCAGCGTCGACAGCTTCGCCTACGGCCCCGACGACGGGCAGTGGCCGAGCGTGGACGATCCCTGGTCGCTGGATCCCGCGGCCGAGAACCCGCGCGCCAGCTGGACGACCACCATCTCCCACGCTGACTTCGTCGCGGCGATCGACATGCCGGTGAGCGCCGTACTCGACGTCGACATCGTCGCGCGCTCCGCGGGCGGCAGCCCCCACACGCTGCGGATCGTGGGGCTGTTGCCCAGCGGCCTGCCGGCGGTGGGCACGTGGGATGGCCCCGATGGCCGGGGCGCAGCGGCCTGGCTGCGGCGCGAGCTCGGCGGGGACGTGCTGCCGTCCCAGCAGCTGACCGACCTGCGCGTGGCTGACTGACCCCGGGAATGATCCCTCGCTCCAGCGGGTAGCACCCGTCACACTGGAACGGCCCGA
>CAYQMQ010000325.1:0-2826 GCA_964418395.1 uncultured Actinomycetota bacterium | reverse complement strand
CCGGCCGACGCCGCCGACGCCACCCAGGAGGTCTATCTGCGCGTGGTGCGCTCGGTGTTGGGCTTTCGCGGCGAGGCGGCCTTCGGCACGTGGCTGCACCGGGTGACCGTCAACGTGTGCGCCACGGCGCTGCGCCGCCGCGGGGACGTGGCCGCCCGCGGCCAAACGGCCGGTCACACCGCCTTCGCCGATCCCGGCTCGCCCGAGGCCCTGGCCGCCGCCGACGACACCGAGGCCCGCGTCGCCGAGCTCGACCGCACGCGCCGGGTGACGCGCGCCATCGAGCAGCTGGCGCCCGACGCGCGGGCGGTGGTGGTGCTGCGCGACGTGCAGGGTCTGTCCACCAAAGAGGCCGCGGCCATGCTCGGCATCAGCGACACCGCCGTGAAGGTGCGCCTGCACCGCGCCCACGCCAAGCTGCGAACGCTGGTGGCCGAGTAACCCGTCGCTCCCACGGCGCTACGCTGCGCCCTCTCCCACCCACCGCCTTCCGACGACGAGCACACGCCGATGACGGGCCGGACCTGCCAGGCCGTGCGGGCCGAGCTGCCCGCGATGGTCGAGGCGACGCTGCCGGGGTGGCGCCGCCGCCTCGTCGCGCTGCACCTGCGCCGCTGTGGGGCCTGTGCGGCCGAGCTCGCCCGCGAACGGGAGGTCGCCGCCGGCCTCGACGAGGTGGGAGCGGCCGCGGCGGCCACCGCCGACACACCCCCCGACGGCCTGCTCGACGCGCTGCTCGCCGAAGCGGGGCAGTCCGGGGTGCGCGGCCGCGTCGCGGGGCCCGCCCGCGGGGCGGTCAGCGGCGCGCGGCCGGCGCTGTCGGTGGGGTTGTTGATCGTCGGCGCGGCCGCCGGCACCGCGGTCGGCTATGCGGGCTGGCGCGGCGCGCGCGCTCTGGAGCGCACGGTCCGCCGGCGGTAGCGGGCGTCTGGGCGCGCTATCAGCCGTCGGCAGTGGACGCCTCCGCCGTGGAGGTGGTCGGCGTGGGGCTGGGCATCGGGGTCGGGGTGGGCGTCGGCGTGGGGGTGGGCGTCGGCGTGGGTGTGGGGTCGGGGTCCTGATCGGGCTCCGGCTCCGGTTCGTCGGCCACCTCGTCGGCGAAGTTCGAGGCGTTGACGGTGGCGACCTCGATCGCGTTCAGCCGCTGCTCGCTGATCTCACCCGCCCGCGCCTGCGTTTGCGCCTCGCGCCGCAGCGCGTCCAACGCCGCCTGGAAGGCGGCCGGATCCTCGGCCTCGACCGCCGAGCGCACGGCGTCCATGCGGGCCCGCAGCACGTCGGCGGCGTCCTCGCTCAGCGACTCGCCGGTCCCCGCCGAGGAGCACGCGACCACCAGCCCCGCGACCGCGATCAGCACGAGCCGCGAGCACACGAAGCGAACGCTCACGGCTCGATCGTCTCCTCAAGCTTGTCCAGCGCCTGGTCAAGCGATTGCGGATTGCCGGGGTCGGGGACGTCGTCGCCATCGCCGCCGGGGCTGGCCAGCAACACGGCGCCGGCCACCAGCGCCGCCGCGGCCAGCCCCACCGCCGGCACCCACCGCCACGGCGAGGGCGTCCGGCCAGCGGAGGGCTGGGGGCGCCGGCCACGGTCGGCCGCCGGCTGGGATTGGCGCCCGCGGTCGGCCGGCTCGCTCGGAGGTAGCCGGGTGGTGGAGTCCTGCGCTTCGGCCTCGCCCAGCGCCGCCGTCGTGGCGGCCTCCGGGGACGACCGCGCCGTCTCCGCGGTCCGAGCCGCCGACCCCCGCCCCAGCACCTTGGCCACCTGGCCGGCGCTGGGGCGCTCGGACGGGTCGGTGGCCACCATGTCGGCCAGCAGCCGCGGCCACGGCTTCGGCAGGTCGGTGGGGATCTGCGGGGCCCGGTGCAGACGGGCCATCGCCGCTTCGATCGGCGAGCCGGTGTACTCCTGGCGGCCGGTGAGCGACTCGAGCAGCACCAGCCCCAGCCCGTACACGTCGGCGGCGGCGGTCACCTCGCTGCCGTCGACTTGCTCGGGGGCCACATACGCGGCCGACCCGATGAAGCCGTCGGTGGCCGTCAGCCGCTCGCCGCCGGGGCGGTGGGCGATGCCGAAGTCGGTGAGGTGGGCGCGGCCCTCCTCGTCGATCAGCACGTTGGATGGCTTCACGTCGCGGTGGACCACCCCGTGTTCGTGGGCGTGAGCCAGCGCGTCGGCGATCTGCTCGCCCCACGTGGCCACCTTGTCCACCGGCAGCGGGCCGTCGTCCATCAGCTTCGACAGCGGGTGGCCGTCGACGAAGGCCAGCACCAGAAACGGCGCCTCGTCGTGGGTGCCGGTGTCGAACACCCGCACGATCGACGGGTGCGACAGCGGCGCCTGCGCGCGGATCTCGGCGTCGAAGCGCTGGTAGTCCTTGTCGGTGAGGTTGCGCATCACCTTGACGGCCACGAACCGCTCCAGCGACGTGTCCACCGCGAGCCACACGTCGCCGGCGCCGCCACCGCCGAGATGCTGGCGCACCTCGTAGCGACCGCCCAGCCGCGTCCCTTCAGCAATCACCGGATGCTCGTCTCTCGCGGCAACATCGGACCCGTACCCGTTCGCAGGTCTGCCTCGGGGGCGATCCGTCACCCCCGACCAGCTCATCCTCGCGCAACCACCGTACGACCTCCGACCCACCGAGCGTGGCGACGGCGCCGACCGTTACACGCGCTGCCGCTCGGCCCAGGACACCGACGCCCTCAGGGGCAGCGCGTCACGGCACACGACAGGTGATCGCCGGCCGCGCCGTCCATGGCGGCCAGCATCACCGCCTCGGCCGCCTCGGCCGGCGCGGAGGCCGCCGCCACCCGGCGGGCCACC
>CAYQMQ010000324.1:0-2835 GCA_964418395.1 uncultured Actinomycetota bacterium | reverse complement strand
CCCTTGCCCTCCCGGTCGAGGACGTTGTCGGCCGGCACCCAGACGTCGGTGAAGCGGCTGACGCCGTTCTCGATGCCGCGCAGGCCCATGAACGCGTTGCGCTGCAGGACCTCCAGGCCCGGCGCGTCGCCCTCCACCACGAAGGCGGTGATGCCGCCCCGGTGTCCGTCGCCTTCGGGGACGCGAGCCATCACCACGCAGAGATCGGCGATGGGTCCGTTGGTCGTCCACAGCTTCGTGCCGTTGAGCCAGTAGCCCGATCCGTCCTCGGCCGGCTCAGCCGTCATGCGCAGCCGCGCCGGATCGCTGCCGACGTCCGGCTCGGTCAGCAAGAACGCCGAGACCTCACCGCGGGCGCAGCGGGGGAGGAAGGCGCGCTTCTGCGCCTCGGTGCCGAACAGCATCACCGGCTGGGGCACCCCGATGGATTGGTGCGCGCTGACCATGGCCACCAGCGACTGGTGCACCGAACCGAGCAGCTGCATCGCCCGGGCATAGGTGGTCAGCGACAGGCCCAGCCCGCCGTACTCCGGAGGGATCTTGATCCCGAAGGCCCCCAGCCCGGCGAGCCCGTCGATCACCTCGCGCGGCACCTTCGCGTCGCGTTCGATTTGGGAGGCATCCACGTGCTGGCCGAGGAAGTCGGCCAGCTTCTGCAAGAACACCTGGCCCTCCGCTTCGACTTCGGGCTCCGGGTGGGGGTGGATGAGATCGAGCTGGAGATCGCCCATGAACAGCTTCAGGGCAAAGCTTGGCTGCCGCCACTCCGTGTCGCGGGCGGCCTCGGCCGTTTGCCGCGCCTGCTGCTCGTCCACCTCGGTGCGTTCGGTCATACGACCACCTCTCGTCGCCCCCATCCTCCCCTACCCGTTGCAGGCCATGACGGAACCATCGAACACCGGGTCCCACTGGCCCGGCAGCCCAGCCAGCTACCAGCCCCGCGCCTGCCATTCGTCGAGCTTGGGGCGCTCGGTGCCGAGCGTCGTGTCGTCGCCGTGGCCGGGGTACACCCACGTGTCGTCACCGAGCGTGAACAGCTGGCCGCGCAGGCTGTCCATGATCATGGCGAAGTCGTCGGGGCTCGTTGTACGCCCCGGCCCGCCGGGGAACAGCGTGTCACCGGAGAACAGCTGCGTTCCCCCGAGGACCGCACACATCGAACCCGGCGTGTGACCCGGGGTGTGGCGCAACTCCACCGCCGCGTCGCCGAACCTCAGGGTCATGCCGTGCTCAGCGGGGCGGTCCGGCTGTCGGCCCGCCAACTCGATGTCGGCCGGGTGCAGCACCACGGGCGCCCCCGTGGCGCCGGCGACCTCGTCCAGGGCGCGCACGTGATCCCAGTGGCCGTGGGTGGTGAAGATCGCGACAACGTTGCGGTCGCCGACCTCCGCCATCAACCGCGGTGCGTCATCGGCGGCGTCGATCAGGAGCGCCTCGCCGCGGGCGAGGTCGGTGAGCAGGTAGACGTTGTTGTCCATCGCGCTCACCGACAGCTTGCGGACCTCGACGTCGACCCCGTCGGCGTCGACCATGCGGGCCACGGCGGGGCCCCCGGGCTCGACGTGGCCCCGGGCCGGGTAAGAAGTGGGTTCGCTCATAACCACGGATCGTAGGGCATCGGTCGGGGTGATGCCGTCGCTGCTACCGTGAGCCCCGACGCCGGCAACCTTGGAGGCTTACCGATCGCGGCCGACGCCGATTTGGTGGTTCTGGGCGCCGGGCCGGCGGGGTTGGCCGCCGCGTACGCTGGCGCCCAACGCGGCTGCCGGGTGGTTCTTCTCGAGCGCGCCTCCCACGTGGGAGGGCTCGCTGCCAGCTTCGACGTGGGCGGGGTGCGCGTCGACCACGGCAGCCACCGGCTGCATCCGTCCACGGACCCGCCCATCCTCGCCGAGCTGCGCGACCTGCTCGGCGCCGACCTCCAGCGCCGGCGCCGCAACGGCCGGATCCGCTTGGAGGGGCGCTGGATCCCGTTCCCGTTCGGGCCCGGCGCGGCGGTGCGGGCGCTACCGCCGAGCTTCGCCCTCGGCGCGGGCGCCGATGCCGTGACCGGGTGGGCGCGCCGGCCGCGGGCGGACACGTTCGCCGAGTACGTGCGGGGCACGCTCGGGCCCACCATGGCCGAGCGGTTCTATTTCCCCTATGCGCGCAAGCTGTGGGGCATGGAACCCGGTGAGCTGAGCGCCGAGCACGCCCGCCGGCGGATCCGCGCGGGCGGGCCCGGTGCGCTGGCGGCCCGCCTGGTGCGAGGACGGCGAGGGGATCGCGGCACGTTCTTCTACCCGCGTCGGGGTTACGGGCAGCTGTGGGAGCGGCTGGCCGACGCCGCGGTCATGGCCGGCGTCGATCTGCGGCTGGACACGCCGGCTCGCTGCGTCCGGCTCGCCGACCACCACGTCGAGGTCGACACCGGTGCGGGCAGTCCGGTGCGGGCGGCCCGCGCCTGGTCGACCCTGCCGATCACCGCCCTGGCGCGCCTGGTGGAACCGGCGCCACCCGAGCCGGTGCGGGCCGCGGCGGACGCGCTGCACCAGCGGGCGATGGTGCTGGTCTACCTCGTCCTGGCCACGGGTCGGCACAGCCCGTTCGACGCCCACTACCTGCCGGAGGGGTGGACGCCGATCACCCGCGTGTCCGAGCCCAAGAACTATCGCGACGGGGGCGACGCCGACCCGCCGGACCGCACGGTGCTGTGCGCCGAGCTTCCCTGCGACCGGGACGATCGCTGGTGGCGCGCCGACGACGCGGAACTGGGCGAGGTCGCCGTGGACACGCTGCGCGCCGCCGGCCTCGACGTCCCCGACGTGATCGAGGTGGCCGTGCGGCGCCTGCCCG
>CAYQMQ010000323.1:0-2856 GCA_964418395.1 uncultured Actinomycetota bacterium | reverse complement strand
AGACCCGCACGACGCCGGGAGCGCGCACCGCCAGCACCTCGACCCCCTCGACGTCCGCCCTCGCGGTCTCGCCTTGCGGCAGCTCATGAAAGGCGAGCACCGGGGTGAAGGGCCGGTCGGGGGCGCCGTCGCTGAACAGGAACGCCATCCCGGCACCGAGCACCACCAAGCCGGCGGCCAGCGCGGCCACCGGCCACGACAGGGCCATGCGCTCGCGCAGGACGATCTTGCGGGCGCGGTCGGCGGCGCGCCGGGGCAGGTAGCCGCCAGGGCCGAACTCGGCCGCCCCGGGCCGGCGCTCGTCGTCGGGGGAGTGCGGCGGGTGGGCGCCCATCAGCAACAGCCTGCCGCGGCGGCGGGCCGGGCGCACGGGACGAGCCGGGCCTCCGCGCGAGGCGGGGCGCACGGTGCTGCGAGCCGGGCGCACGCTGAGGACGGGGCGGTGGCGGGGGCACCGGCGTGGCTCTATCCTCCCTGCGCCGTTGCCGTTGCCGTTGCCGCTGAATCCGTCGGGTGACCACCACCAGCGGGGGAGGCCGGTGGCATCGCCATGACCGAGCAGGGAAAGGACCGGGCGAGTTGACCGTTCGGGTGCTGGTCGCCAAGCCGGGTCTCGACGGTCACGACCGTGGCGCGAAGATCGTCGCCCGCGCGCTGCGGGACGGCGGCATGGAGGTCGTCTACACCGGGTTGCATCAGACGCCGGAGCAGATCGTGGAAGCCGCGCTGCAAGAGGACGTGCAGTGCATCGGGTTGTCGATCCACTCCGGGGCGCACATGACGTTGTTCCCCCGGGTGGTGGAGCTGCTGGCCGAACGCGGGGCCGACGACGTCGTCGTCTTCGGCGGGGGTATCGTCCCCGACGCCGACATCGCCGAGCTCAAACGGCGCGGCGTCGCCGAGATCTTCACCCCGGGCACGCCCACCGGCGAGATCGTCGAGTGGGTGCGCCACCACGTCCCCGAGCCCGCGTGAGACCCCACGCACCGGCACCGGCGCCGAGGCGGCCGCGGCAGCCCCGAGAAAGGATCGCCCCGTGGATCTGATGGAGTATCAGGGCAAGGAGCTCTTCCGCCGCCTGGGGGTGCCCACCACCCCGCGGGGCGAGGTCGCCGCCTCCGCCGAGGAAGCCGAGCGGCTCGCCGCGGCGTTCGAGGCGCCGGTCATGGTCAAAGCGCAGGTGCTGACCGGTGGCCGGGGCAAAGCCGGCGGCGTGGCCTATTGCCCCGACCCCGCCGAAGCCCGCGAGCGGGCGGCCGACATCCTGGGGCTCGACATCAAGGGCCATGCCGTGGACAAGGTGCTCGTCGAGCCCGCCAGCGACATCGCCGAGGAGTACTACCTGTCGGTGATGTACGACCGCGTGTCCAAGGGCTACAAGGTCATCGCCAGCGTCGAGGGCGGCGTGGAGATCGAGGAGGTCAACCGGACCGCGCCGGACAAGGTGGTCAAGCGCGACATCGACCCGACCGTCGGCCTCGACGCGGCGGCCGCCGCCGACATCGTCGGCGCGGCCGGGTTCCCCGGCGCGGCCGTCGACCAGACGGTGGCGCTGCTGCAGCGCCTGTACGAGGGGTTCGTGACCGCCGACGCGACGCTGATGGAGATCAACCCGCTGATCCTGACCGACGACGGCCGGGTGATCGCGCTGGACTCGAAGGTGTCGATCGACTCGAACGCGCTGTTCCGCCACGAGGACCTGGCGGAGTGGCAGGAGGCCGTCGGCGGCCACCCGCTGGAGGTCGAGGCCAAGGCCCAGGGCCTGCAGTACGTCAAGCTCGACGGGAACATCGGCGTGATGGGCAACGGCGCCGGCCTGGTCATGTCCACGCTGGACGTCGTCAGCGAGGTGGGCGGGCGCCCGGCGAACTTCCTTGACGCCGGCGGCGGCGCCAGCGCCGAGAGCATGGCCACCGGCATCGCCTTCGTGCTGTCCGATCCCGACGTGGACACGATGCTGATCAACATCTTCGGCGGCATCACCCGCTGCGACGACGTGGCCAACGCCGTCCTCGGCGCCCTCGACCAGATCGGCGAGGTCAGCCAACGGCTGGTCGTCCGCCTCGACGGCACCAACGCCGACCGGGGCCGCGAGATCCTGGAGCAAGCCGGTCACCCCAACGTCTCGCCGGCCCGCGACATGATCGACGCCGCCAAGACGGCAGTCGCCGCCGTGGCGACGTAGCGAAAGGCAGATCGTGAGCATTCTCGTCGACGAGGGCACCCGGGTGGTGGTGCAGGGGACCGGCCGCCAGGGCACCTTCCACGCGCAGCGCAACCTCGATTACGGCACGCGGGTGGTGGCCGGGGTCCATCCCCGCAAGGGCGGCACCACCTGGGACGAGCTCGGCGTGCCCGTGTACGCCTCCGTCGGCGAGGCGGTGACCGCCGAGCAGGCCAACACGTCGCTGATCATGGTGCCGGCGCCGGCGGCCAAGGACGCGATCCTCGACGCCGCCGAGGCCGGGGTCTCGACGATCGTGGTGATCACCGAGGGCATCCCGGTGCACGACATGGCGGTGGTCTACAACACCCTGTATCCGCGGCGGGCGGACGGCTCCTTCGACAAGGAGGGCAAGCCGGTGGTGCTCGGACCGAACTGCCCCGGTGTGATCTCGCCCGGCAAGGCGAGCGTGGGCATCATCCCCACCGAGGTCACGAGCCCGGGGCGGGTCGGGCTGGTGTCGCGGTCGGGCACGCTGACGTATCAGATCATGTACGAGCTGCACCAGGCGGGGGTGGGCATCTCCACCTGCGTGGGCATCGGCGGCGATCCGATCATCGGCAGCGACTTCCTGGACGTCATCCCCCGGTTCGCCGCCGACCCGGAGACGGACGCGATCGTGTTCGTCGGCG
>CAYQMQ010000322.1:0-2871 GCA_964418395.1 uncultured Actinomycetota bacterium | reverse complement strand
TGTTCGGCAGCGAGCGCCGCGAGCTCGGGGACGAGGGTGCGCTGGGTGGTCCGCAGGGCGGCACGGACGTTGTCGAGGACGATGTCCTTGGCGACCGGATCGAGCTCGAGATGGCAACCGGCCGGAAGGAAGGGGAAGTCCTCGCTGACCTGGTCGCGGATGCGGGGCCGGGAGCCGCCGAGGAGCGCGCGATAGCGCAGGTCGAACCGGAACCGGCGGTGTTGCTGGCCGATGAAGTCCAACACGGTGCAGACCGGCTTGTCCTCCCAGCGGCGCAGCCCCCGACCGATCTGCTGCAAAAAGACCGTGGCCGACTCGGTGGGGCGCAGCAACAGGATGGTGTCGGCTTCCGGCACGTCGACGCCCTCGTTGAACAGATCGACGGTGAACACGACGTTGAGTTGCCGTCGCCGCAGGTCGCGGAGCGCCGCGTCACGCTCGTCGCGGGGCGTCTGGCCGGTGACCGCCACGGCGGGGATGCCGGCGTCGCGGAACACCTCCGCCATGTAGGCCGCGTGGGCGACCGACACGCAGAACCCGAGCGCGCGCATCTCACCCGCATCGGTGATGATGCGCCGTAGTGCCCGCAGCACCTTCGCGGCGCGCGCATCGTTGCCGGTGTAGACGCGGTCGAGGGCGGCGAGGTCGTAGCCGCCGCGGCGCCACTCGAGACCCCGCAAATCCTCGCCGTCAGCGACGCCGAAGTACTGGAACGGGCACAGCAGCTGCTGATCCAGCGCGTCCCACAGGCGCATCTCGAACGCGATGTGGCCGCCGAACCAGCCAAGCACCGACTCCCCGTCGGCGCGTTCCGGCGTCGCGGTCAGCCCCAGCAACCACCGCGGTTGGAAATGATCCAGCAACGCGCGGTAGGTGGGCGCCTCGGCATGGTGGAACTCGTCGACGATGATCACGTCGAATGCTGCAGGGTCCAGCTGGCCCAGCCGCTCGGCGTGCAACGACTGGACCGAAGCAAACACGTGCGCCCCGCGGCGCGGCTGCTGACCGCCCACTAGCAGCTCGCCGAACGCGGCGTCTGAGAGGGCCTCGGCGAACGTGCGGCGGCTCTGCTCGAGGATCTCCCGACGGTGAGCGACGAACAGCAACGACAGATCACCGTGTTGCTGACACAGCCGCTTGTAGTCCAGTGCGGCGACGACGGTCTTGCCGGTACCGGTGGCGGCTACGACCAGGTTGCGGTAACGGCCGTGTCGACTCCGCTCGACCTCGAGGGCCTCGAGGATCTCTTGCTGGTAGGGCCAGGGCCGCAGCTCGAGACCGGAGAGGTCGACGTCGGTGTGGCGGCCCGCGGCATGGTCCACGGCGGTCTCGAACCGCTCACCGTCCCGCTCGGGGTCATACGCTTCGAACTGATCGCTTTCCCAGTACGCGTCGAACGTCGCGGTGAACTTCTGCAACAGCGCCGGGTCGCGATGACCCGACAGGCGCACGTTCCACTCCAACCCGTCCAACATCGCGGTTCGCGACAGGTTCGACGATCCCACATAGCCGGTGGAGAACCCGCTGTGGCGGTGGAACAGCCAAGCCTTGGCGTGCAGCCGGGTGGTCTGGGTGTCGTAGCTGATCTTGACGTCGGCGCCGAGCTGGACGAGCTCATCCAGCGCGCGGCGTTCGGTGGCGCCCATGTAGGTGGTGGTGATCACCCGAAAGCGGCCGCCGCGGCCCACGAGCTCGGTCAACGGCTCGGCGAGCACCCGAAACCCGGCCCAGGTGATGAAAGCGCACAGCAGGTCCGCCTGATCGGCGCTGGCCAGTTCCCGTCGGATCTCCGCGCCGACTGCCGGCTCGTCGCGTCCCATTACCAGCAAATCGTGATCAGCTAGCGGCACGTGAGGCCGCGGTGGTCCGTGCCCGAACGCTGTCGGATCGGTGACCGCGAGCAGCATCTCCAGCTCGTCACCCAGCGGCGCGAGCTTTTCGGGCTCGTCGAGGTGTCGCGCGGCGGCGTCGATGACGTCGTGGGCCAAGCGGTGCGCGAGGTCGACTCGGTCATCGACCGGCGCGGCGGCGATGACGTCGCGCAGCAGGTGTGCCAGGTGGGCCGCGACGCGGTCGTGGGCCTCGCCGGGATCAACTCGCTCGCGCTCGGTCGCCGCGCCCTGGCGCGTCGCGTGGTCGAGCCGACCTGCGAGGGCGCGGTCAATCAGCTGCTCATACAGCCCGTAAGGCACGTGCTCATCGTTCATCCGTCTTCCCTCGTGGCGACTGACGCGGCAGTGTCGCCTATCAGGTGTGACGCATCTATTAAAGCCCAGCGCGCTCGTCTCGCTGAGATCGTCGAGGACGGGGCCTTGTCGGCGCGCGCCTGCGGGCCACAGCCGATCACGGAAACGGGGCTTGCGTTACCCGGCCAGAGGATGCACCGTACAGTTACTCGCTGGCACGAGGGGCCGTCTGATCCCGCATGTTGGGGAGGGGAGTGTCCCACCGACGCTCCGCTGCCTCAGCGTGCCGGCCCGTGAGGGGACAAGCCGATGCGAACTCAGCCCTGCCGGAGAGGGCGCTGACGAACCGCGGGAAGCGCGGTGCGGTGCGGTTACGCCACTCGCCTAGGCTCGACCGGATCGACTTTGCCAGTCAAAGCCATCCCACAGGACCGCTTCTGCGTGGCCCTTCCGTAGCAGCTGGTCCGCCGCCGGACCCCGAGGGGCTTTCCCCCTCCGGTCCCTCGGGGTCCGGCCCCACACCTGTCACGTGGAGCACCTCGTGTCAGGCGAACAGGCGTGCGCCCGCCGGGAGGTCCGCCACTTTCCGGTCGCACGTAGCGGCGTCATCGCAACTTGCGAGCCGACAAGACGGTGTCGGTGTCGAGGTCGCCGTGGGCGATGGCGGTGGCCGTGTCGCGCATGC
>CAYQMQ010000321.1:0-2875 GCA_964418395.1 uncultured Actinomycetota bacterium | reverse complement strand
CCCGCACTGAGCCCATGACCGGCACCCGATAGCTCGCCCGGCGCTGGTGGCGTTCGACCGGTCTCAGCGGTTCCAGGCGCCAGCTCGGCGGCGGGCCGGCCTCCCGGCCGCGAAGCCGGGTCTGGACCTGGTAGAGGCCGTCGTCGGTGGTCCATGAGACCCACAGCACGTCCCCGAGCTGCAGCGACCGAGCGGACGGCTGCTCGATCGGCGCGGAGATCGCGATCCCGTCGTCGACGTCTTCGACGCGGCTGCACACAACCCCAGTGGTCGTGGGAAGGTGCACACTCACCGTGGTGCCCGGCGGTGGCAGGGCCTCGTGGGCGCCCTGTCCCTGTCGTGGGGGCACGGCTTGTCCTGTGGTCGCGTCCGGCAGTTGCGGCGGCGAGCGCCGATCACCCAGCGTATCGTCCGGCTCGCCGGGCGGATCCTCTCCGGAGCGGCTCTCCCGCTCAGGCTGACAGCCCGAGGGTGTTCGCTTACCCCGGCCGGGGAGTTGCCGACGGTACGGGGCATGACCGGCGACGACTCCCCCCTCGAGATGCTCGCGGACACCCTGTGGGCTGAGCGCCATGTGGTCGAGTTGTTGCTGTATCGGCTGACGCTCGCCAAGCTCGTGTTGGCCGCGGACGAGCGGCGCTTCGTCCCGCTGGCCATCGGCGAGGTCGACGAAGCCGTGAGCCGACTGCGCAGCGCCGAGCTGCGCCGCGAGATCGCCATCGCCGAGCTTGCTGAGGCCTGGAACGAACCGGTGTCGGCGCTGACGTTGGCCGCTGTCGCCGCTCGCGCGCCGGAACCCTGGGGGAAGGTCTTCGCCGACCATCGCGACGGCTTCCGCACGCTGACCGAGGAGATCGAGGCGACCTCGGCCGAGAACCGCCGGCTGGCCTCCGCCGGCTTGCAGAGCGTGCAGCACGCCCTCGACGTGCTCACCGCCGACCGCACCGGCACCTACACCGCCGCCGGCACGGCCGAGTCGGCGCCGGCCCGACCCACCCGGCTCAACCAGACGCTGTGACACACCGTCCGAGGTCCACACGCGCACCGCACGCCCGCGCCGTCAGGTGGTGGCACCGATGACCAGCATGTCCGCGCTCAACACCGCGCTGACGGGCATGCGGGCTGCCCGCACCGCCATGGACACCGCCGGGCACAACGTCGCCAACGCCCACACGGACGGCTACACGCGCCAGCGCGTGGACCTCGCGCCCAACCCGTCGGTGCAGGGCCCGAACGGGCCGGTGGGCACCGGCGTGCACGTCGCCGACATCGCCCGGCTGCGCGACAGCTTCCTCGACGAGCGGGTGCGGTCCACCGGCGCCGCCGCCGGGGCCGCGAGCAGCCACGCCAGCGTGCTCGAGCGCGCTGAAGCCGTGACCGGTGAACCCGACGACGGGCTGACCGAGGCGCTCGCCGCCGTCTGGGACAGCTTCGACGACCTGGCCAACGACCCAGCCGAGCTCGCCCAGCGCCAGCAGGTGCTGGGGGCGGTCGATGCCGTGGCGCGCAAGTTCCAGTCGATCAGCGCCGGCTTCGACCAGTTGCGCGGCGACACCCACCATCGGCTCACCGAGCGCGTCGCGCAGGTCAACGATCGCAGCGCGGAGCTCGCCGCGATCAACGCCGACATCGCCAAAGCCGGGGGCGGGCGCCCGCCCGCGGATCTGCTCGACCGGCGCGACCAGCTCGTCGACGAGCTGTCGCAGGCCGTCGGCGCGCGCGTCGCGGCCACCGACGACGGGTCGTTCCGCGTGACCGTCAACGGCCTGTCGCTGGTGGAGGACAGCCGCACCAACGCGCTCCGCGTCGACGGCGACGACCTGGTCCACGCCTCCGGGACTCCGGTGAGCCCCAGCGGCGAGATCGGCGGTCTCCAACAGGCCCTCCAGACCTCGTTGCCAGCCCTCGCCGACGACGTCGACGGGATCGCTCGGACGTTCGCCGGGGCGCTCAACACCCAGCACGGTCAGGGCTTCGACCTCGACGGGCAGCCGGGCGGGGCCCTGTTGAGCTACGACCCGGTGGCGCCGGCGGCCAGCCTCGCCCTCGCCTTCCAGGAGCCGCGCGAGGTGGCCGCGGCCGCAGAAGCCGATCGGCCGCATGATCCCCGAAACGCCCAAGTACTCGCCGAGCTGCGGACGCGCGCCGTCGACGACAACGGCTTGACCGACGGCGACGGCGCGAGCGTCGACGAACGGCTGCGCGGCTTGCTCGGCGAACTGGCCTCGGCGGTGTCCAGCGCCCGAGCCACCGCTGACGGCCAGACCACGCTCCACCAGGCCGCTGACGAGGCGCGGCGCGGCGAGCACGGCGTGTCGACCGACGAGGAGATGGTGTCGCTGATCGCCCACCAGCGGGCCTTCGAGGCCGCGGCTCGGGTGACCACCGCCGTCGACCAGGCCCTCGACACCCTCATCAACCGCACGGGCGTGGTCGGTCGATGAGCCACGCCATCCTTGACGACGGCGGCGCACCCCGCGCCGCAGGAGGGACCACACCGTGCGCGTGACGCAGGACTCGATGGTCCAAGCGACGCTTCACCGGCTGCAGACGCGGCTGGGCGAGCGCGAGCAGGCCAACACCAAGGTCTCCACCGGCCGCGAGTGGCAGCGTCTGTCCGACGATCCGGCCAAAGCCAACCGGGCGCTGGGGCTGCGCGCCGAGGAGCACGCCCGCACCCAGCACCAGCGCAACGCCGAGAGCGCCGACAGCCTGCTGGAGATCACCGATTCGACGCTGCAGTCGATGGTCGACCGCCTGCACCGGGTGCGCGATCTCACCGCCGCGGGTGCCAAGGGCACGCAGAGCCAAGGTGAGCGCGAGGCGATCGCGACCGAGCTCCACGAGCTGCGCGACGAGCTCATGGCCCTGGCCA
>CAYQMQ010000320.1:0-2891 GCA_964418395.1 uncultured Actinomycetota bacterium | reverse complement strand
CAGGGCCGCTGGTGTGGAGCTCGATCTGGTCTTCCATCGGGTTGGACGCGCTCTGTTCGTCGCTCATGGTCGGCACCCAATCAGTCACACGGAGGTTGGAAGCGGTTGGCTCTCTCCGATGTGTACCCACCGAGGGTCGGGGCGCACACGGGCGCCCCGACCACGGTTCAGGCCGCCGAGAACTCCTCGTGGAGGGTCTCCAACGCCTCGCGCTCGATCTTGCGGACCGATTCCCGGCTGACGCCCAGCTCCTTGCCGAGCTGGTCCAGGGTGCAGGCCTGGTCGCCGTCGAGGCCGAAGCGGCGCGTCAGCACGTACCAGCTGCGCTCGTCGAGGCGGTTGCGGGCCAGCTCCACGACCTCGCCGAGGAAGGCCTTGTCCACCACCTCGTCGTCGGGGGCGTCGTCGGCGATGGCGACGAAGTCGCCCAAGCCGCTGGCGTCCTCGTCGTGGCCGACGGGCCGGTCCAGCGACGTCACCGAGTGGTCGCCCTCGAGCGCGCGGCGGACCTTGTCCTCGCTCATGCGCGTCGCCTCGGCGAGCTCGGCGATCGTGGGCTCCCGCCCGGTCTCGGACTCGATCCGAGCCGCCGCCGCGCGGACCATGATCAGGCCCTCGTGCAGCGCCACGGGCAGCCGGATGGTGCGCTCGCTCTGCGCCGCGCCGCGCTGGATGGCCTGCCGGATCCACCAGGTGGCGTAGGTGGAGAACTTGTAGCCCCGGCGCCAGTCGAACTTCTCCACGGCTCGGATCAACCCGAGGTTGCCCTCTTGGATCAGCTCTTCCAAGGGCAGCCGCGAGCGCCGCGCGAACTTCGCCGCGATGTTGACCACAAGCCGGAGGTTGGCGGCCACGAAGGCATCGAACGCCTCTTGGCCCTGCCGGACGGCGCGCTGCAGCTCACGGCGCTGGGACCGCTCCAGGCCCTCGCCTTCGTTGTCGAGCTGCTGACGGGCGGCCTCGCCGCGCTCGATCGTCTTGGCGAGCCGCACCTCGTCGTCGGCCGTCAGCAAGCGCACCTTGCCCAACTCCGTGAAGTACAAGTCGAGCAAGTCGGCAGGCACGCTAGCCTGCTCGTCGATTTCCTGGGGCTGGGTGCGCAATTCGGTGTCCTGTGGCATCGTTCCACCAGCGAAGGGTCGTCAGGGGGGCGTTTCTAAGTTCTCCGTATTTGTGAATCAACGCACAAGGGGTTCCGCTTGTTCCGCACGTTCGTCTAACGCGCAAAGTCAGCCGATGTGACGGCTCTGCCGCGCCGCCCACCGGTCACCTCGGTACCTGTTGCCACAACGTACCGGAGGGTTCGGACTATTCCTCCGAGTGGATCGGTCCAGCCAGTCTCCTCAGAGCCGAAGGCTGACCCTGCCCGGCGGACGGGCAACCCCCCTCGTTGTCTGAAGGTCGGCGCGCGACCGCCGGAGTTTAGCACCGTTCTCGTTTCCCAGCCAGCCGTACCCCACGCCGGGCCGCTGACACATCCTCCCGCGGATCGATCGGCGGGGTCCGTGCGGGCTCACCGCCCGTCGAAGCCGATCGGCAACAGCCGGGCCCCGTCCGGGCCGGGCGTGTACACCTGCCAGTAGTAGTAGCCCCGCAGCGCGCGCGGTTCGGCCTGCATCGCCTCGGCGTACCGCTGCACCGCCCGCGCGTAGCGCACGTCGTTGTTGTAGCCGTACAGCGCCCGCGGCATGTCGCCGGGAGCCCCGTTCTCGGCCAGCAGCCGACCGGCCGCCATGATCGCGTCGTGGTCGCTGTGGACGTTGCCGGCACCCACCCAGTCCCACGTGCCCGGCATGAACTGCATGGGGCCCTGGGCGCCGGCCCAGCTCACGCCGTCGATCCGGCCCATGCGGGTTTCGACCAGGTTGATCGCCGCCAGGTAGGACCAGTGGATGTTGGCGGCCTCCGCCGACTTCTCGTAATAGCTCTTCAACTCGTCCATCGGCACCGGCTCCACGATCCGCCAGGGTGGCGGCGGCGGCCACTCGCCCGGGCCGTAGTCCGGCGTGGGGTGCATGTCGACGAGGTCGCGCCCGGCCGCCACGTGCAGGTCCACGAAGCCCACCAGCTCGTCCGACATCCAGTGCCGCACCCGGTCGTCCCACTCGGGGTGGTCCACCAGCTTGCGGATCGCCCGCTGCTGCAGGTGCCCGGCGGCGGCCCACCCGCGCGGGCCGACGTCGTCGTTGCGCAGCGTCCGCTCGGCGAGCTCGAGCTGGGCGGCCAGCCAGACGGGGTCGTCAGCCGGCTCCGGCTTCGTGCGCTGGGGGGCGTCACGCGCCAACGCCGCGATCTGTCGTTGGGCGTGCGCCAGCGCCTGCTGCCACGGGTCGGCCTCGGCTCCCTGGCCATCCCCGGCGTCGGCTCCGCTCTCGCTCCCGTCGCCGCTCCCCGGCCCAGGGACGACCCCTCGAGGCGCGCCCCCGGCGGGACGAGCCCCGGTGGCGCCGTCCACCAGCTCGACAAGGGCCTCAGCCGCCTCCTGAGCGGTCGCGGGCTCCCGGGCATCGGGTTCACCCGAGGTCACCAGCGCCGGCCCGCAACTCGACACCACCAGCAGGAGCACTGCCGGGAGGAGTAGTCTCTCCATGTCGCCAGCATAGACAGTCGGACGCCGGCCACAGGAAGCGTCACCGGATCCGGGGAACTTTCTCACCGCCCACCTGGGGTCACTCCGTGCGGGCCGATAGCCTCGGTCACGATGGCCACGCACGATCCGTCCGCCGAGGCCCGCGCCCACGGTCACGGCGTATCGGACTCCGACCCCCGGCTGGAGAAGTGGGAGCAGCGGTTCTTCTGGCCGGTGCTGGTGGCGGCCCTGGCTTCGGTGCCGGCCGTGTTCCTGACCATCCAGTTCGACCCCCCGTGGGAGGTGGCCGGCGAGGTCATCA
>CAYQMQ010000319.1:0-2901 GCA_964418395.1 uncultured Actinomycetota bacterium | reverse complement strand
GTGGTGCTGAAGCGGGCTCGTTCAGTGGCGCGGAAGCCGGCTTCGTCCAGCTGTTGCTCGGCGTCGGCCAGGGACAGCCCGGTGACGTCCGGCACGTCCACCAGGGGCGGCCCGGCGGGCTCGGTGCACTGCTCGGTGGGCTGAGTGCCCGCGAGATAGGTGTGCTCTTCCACCACCCAGGGTTCGGTGAAGCGGTTCGGCAAACACCGCCGCGAGGCGTCGACCTCCACGGTGACCATCGACCCCCGCGGGGTGGGAAAGTCGGTCGGACGCGCCCCGGCCAGCGCTTCGCTGGCGGTGCGATGGAAGATCTCGGCCGGCCAGGCGCCGCCTTCGCCCCGGCGGCGGGTGCGCGGCGGGACCATCGACACACGGCCCTCGGGGAAGCCGACCCACACCGACAGCGCCATCTCGGGGGTGTAGCCGGCGAACCAGGCGTCGGCGTAGTCGCTGGTGGTGCCGGTCTTTCCGGCCACCGCGTGATCGCCCAGGTCCACCAGCTCGCCGGTGCCCTCGGTGACGACGCCGCGCAGCGCCTCGGTGGTCAGCCAGGCGACTGCCTCGTCCATCACCCGCGTTCCGTCGGATGCCGGCTGGCGCCAGACCACCTCGCCATCGGCGTCGACGATCCGGGTCACCGTCCGAGCCTCGTGCCGGACCCCGCCGGCCGCGAAGGTGGCGTTGACGCGGGCGATCTCCATGGGCGTGGTCTCCACCGACCCCAGGCTGATCGAGCGCACCGGCGGCAGGGAGCGTCCCACCCCGGCGCGCTCGGCGAGGTCGGCGATCGCCGGTCCGCCCACGGCTTCGGCAAGCTGGGCGTAGACGGTGTTGACGCTGTACCACGTGGCTTCCCGCAGGTCGATCTCGCCGAAGTCCGTGTCGCCGTAGTTGGCCAGCGACCACGGCTCGGGCTCCTCAGGCGGGTCTGCCGGGATGGTCAGCGATGCCGGCGCCGGCCACGTCTCGTCGAGTGAGTGTCCCTGGGTCAGCGCCGCGGCCAGCGTCAGCGGCTTGAACACGCTGCCGGGCTGGCGGCGGGCCTTGGTGGCGAGGTTGAACCGCGCGACCGGATCGTCGACGTCGTCGTAGTCCCGCCCGCCGACGAGCCCGCGCACCGCTCCCGTGGAGGGCTCGATCGCGACCACGGCGGCGCGGGGGTCGTCCTCGTGCGGCAGGGTCGTGGCGACCGCGTCCTCGGCGGCTTCCTGCCAGTCGGGATCGAGGGTGGTCTCCACGCGGAGGCCGCCCCGGTACAGCCGGTGGGCGCGTTCGGCGGGGGTGTCGCCGAGGGCCGCGAAGGCGTCGTCGTGTTGGATCGTCTCCAACACATGGTCGACGAAGTACGGCGCGCGCCACGGCTCCGGCTCGGACGGTGAGGTCTCCAGCGGCGCGTCGGCGGCTTGCTGGGCGTCGTTCTCGGCGACGAGGTCCAGCTCGGCCATGCGGTTCAACACGAGGTTGCGGCGATCCTCGGCTCGGTCGGGGTTGACCAGCGGGTTGTCGCGGCTGGGTGCGCGCAGCAGACCGGCCAGCATGGCCGCTTGGCCCAGATCGAGCTCGGCGACGTCCACGTCGAAGTAGGTGGCCGCCGCGGTCTGCGCGCCGTAGGCGCCGTTGCCGAAGTACACGGTGTTCAGGTACTGGGCGAGGATCTCTTCCTTGGAGAACTGCGACTCCAGCTGGAGGGCCACGCTCGCCTCGGTGATCTTGCGCTCCACGGACTTGTCGGCGCCGACGAGCGCGATCTTGGCCAGCTGCTGGGTGATCGTCGATCCGCCCTGGACGACCCGCCCTTCCCGCACGTTGACGCCCAGTGCCCGCAGCACGCCGGGCGCGTCGATGCCGCCGTGGGACCAGAACCGGTGATCCTCGATCGCCACGACCGCGTCGACGAGCACTTGGGGCAAGCGCTCGAACTCGACGATCTCGCGGTCCTGTTCGGCGTGCAGCTCAGCGAGCGTGTCGCCCGCACGGTCGACCACCACAGAGGTCTGCTCGGGCTCGGGAAGCGTGACGGCCTCGTGGGGGGCGACCTCGACGAGGTCGCCGCAGCCGGTGAGGATGACGACAGCAACGGCGAGCGCGCCGAGTTGCGTTCGGCGTGCGGTGAGGGAGCGGTCGAGGCGCACGGTTGTCTCAGGGTCGGGGGTGGTACGGACAGCATCGGCGCGTCGCCGAAGCGACTGAACCGCGCGGATCGCCACCAGGGGGTCGAGTGCATAGGCTTGCGGACATGGCCTCAAGCAGCGAAGCGGTAGGCCGCCCGGACGCGGCCTCAAGCAGCGAAGCGGTAGGCCGCCCGGACACCCCGGAGGGCGGCGGCGTCGACGAGCAGCTGCGGGTGTTGCTCGACGGCGTCGAGGAGGCGCTACCGCGCGAGGAGCTCGAGCGGAAGATCGCGGCCTCGGCCCGCGGCGAGCGCCCGCCGTTGCGGGTCAAGTTCGGCATGGACCCCACCAGCCCGGACGTGCACATCGGGCACACGGTGGTGCTGCGCAAGCTGCGCCAGTTCCAGCAGTTCGGCCACACCGCGGTGCTGATCGTCGGCGGGTTCACCGCCCAGGTGGGTGATCCGTCAGGTCGGTCGACGGTTCGTCCCCGCCTGAGCCCGGATGAGGTGCGCGACAACGCGGCCACCTACCTGTCGCAGGTGCGGCGAGTTCTGGCGGATCATCCGCTGGAGGTGGTTGACAACAACGATTGGTTGGCGGCGCTGAGTATGGCCGACGTGCTCGGTCTTGCCAGTCAGGCCACGGTCGCCCAGATGCTCGAGCGGTCGGACTTCGCCGAGCGCTACGCGGCCCAACGACCCATCGCCGTCAGCGAGCTGCTGTACCCGTTGTTGCAGGCGCGCGATTCGGTCGAGGTGCGCGCCGACATCGAGCTCGGCGGAACCGA
>CAYQMQ010000318.1:0-2903 GCA_964418395.1 uncultured Actinomycetota bacterium | reverse complement strand
GTCCTCATCGGCGGCACGAGCTACGCCGGGGAGATCAAGAAGTCGATCTTCTCGGTGATGAACTACGAGCTTCCCGCCGCCGGGGTGTTGAGCATGCACTGCTCAGCCAACCAGGGCCGCGACGGGGACACCGCCGTGTTCTTCGGCCTCTCCGGCACCGGGAAGACCACGCTCTCGGCCGACGGGGACCGCGCGCTCATCGGCGACGACGAGCACGGCTGGGGCCCCAACGGGGTGTTCAACATCGAGGGTGGCTGCTATGCCAAGACCATCCGGCTCTCGCCGGAGGCCGAGCCCGAGATCTACGCCACCACCGAGCAGTTCGGCACGATCCTGGAGAACGTCGTGGTGGACCCGGCCACCCGTCGAATTGACCTCGACGACGACTCGCTGACCGAGAACGCGCGGGCGGCGTACCCGCTCACCCACCTGCCCCACATCGTTCCCGCGGGGATGGGCGACCATCCGAGGGCGGTGGTGATGCTCACCGCCGACGCGTTCGGGGTCCTGCCCCCGATCGCCAAGCTCACCCCCGCACAGGCCATGTACCACTTCCTGTCGGGGTACACCGCCAAGGTCGCCGGAACCGAGCGCGGGGTCACGGAGCCCACCGCGACGTTCTCCACCTGTTTCGGGGCACCGTTCATGGTGCGCCCACCCGGTGTGTACGCGCAGCTGTTCGGCGAGTTGCTCAGCGAGCACGGCGTTCGATGCTGGCTGGTCAACACAGGGTGGACCGGCGGCCCGCACGGCACCGGCGAACGCATGTCGATCGACGTGTCGCGGGCGGTGGTGCGCGCCGCGGTCACCGGCACGATCGACGACGCCCCCACCCGCACCGACCCGGTGTTCGGCTTCGAGGTTCCCACGCACGTGCCCGGCGTTGACGACGCGTTGCTGGACCCGCGGGCCACCTGGCACGACCAAGCCGCCTACGACCGGCAGGCCACCGACCTGGCCGAGCGGTTCATCGACAACTTCGCCATCTACGCCGACGACGTGAAACCCGAGATCCGCGCGGCCGGCCCGGCCGTGTAGGCACGCGATGCTCGCTGCGGTCGCCACCCACGCCGACCCCGACGAGCCGTTGTCGGCGCTGCGAGTGGGGGAACACGACGGACCCGACGTCCCCGACGGGTGGGTGGCGGTGGAGATGCGGGCCGCCGCCCTCAACCACCACGACCTGTGGACCCTGCGCGGGGTGGCCACCGCCGAGGAGAACCTGCCGATCGTGCTGGGATCGGACGCGGCGGGGGTCACGGCGGACGGGCGCGAGGTGATCGTCCACGCGGTGGTGCCCGACCCGGGCGTCGACCCACAGCGGGCAACCGGGCTCGGCGCCGGGCTGTCGATCCTGTCCGAGCGGATCGACGGCACCCACGCCGAGCGGGTCGCAGTGCCGGCCGCCAACCTTGTGGACAAGCCCGACGATCTGTCGTTCGAGGACGCCGCCTGCCTGCCGACCGCCTGGCTGACCGCCTACCGGATGCTGTTCGGCTGCGCCGAAACCCGGCCAGGCCACCGCGTCTTGATCCAGGGCTCGACCGGCGGGGTGGCCACCGCCGGGATCCAGCTCGCCCGCGCTGCCGGCTGTCACGTCACCGTCACCGGCCGCGATCACGCGGGGCGACAGCACGCGCTGGATCTCGGGGCCCACGCCGCCGTCGAACCGGGCGCGCGCGTACCCGAGCGCGTCGACGTGGCGCTGGAGACCGTCGGCGAGGCTACCTACGGGCACTCGCTGCGCAGCCTGCAACCGGGCGGGACCGTCGTGGTGGCCGGCGCCACCACGGGCTTCAACCCTCCGGCGGAGCTCAACCGCTTGTTCGCCCGCTCGCTGCGGGTGGTGGGCACGTCGATGGGCACCCGCGCCGAGCTCGAAGACCTCGTGCGCACACTGGCCGTCTCCGGCGTGCGGCCCACCATCGATTCGCGCTTTCCGCTCGCCGAGGCGCGGGCAGCCTACGACCGCCTCGCCTCCGGTCAGGCAGTTGGCAAAGTGGTGCTGACCAACCCGGGGTAGTCCGCGCCGGGCTACCCCGCGTCGTCGTCGAAGGTGTAGACGTCGATGCGCTGGCCTCGCTCGATGTTCGACCCGGGCGCCGGATCCAGCTCCTCGACCCGGCCTTCCTCCCCGCGCACGAAGGGCCCGATGCGGGGGCGCGGCTGGCGGATGACGTTGACGTCGAGGTCGAGCTCCTCCAGCTCTGCCACGGCCGCCCCCACGGCGTTGCCACGCAGATCGGGCACCTCGATGGTCAACGGCCCGCGTGAGACCGTGAGCTCCACGGCGCTGTCCACGTCCACTTCGCTGCCGGGATCGATGGATTGCTCGATCACCTCGCCGGCGTTCGGCACCGTATCGCTGTACGTCGTGGTCACCGAGCTCGTCAGATCAGCCGCCGCCAACCTCGCCTCGGCCTCTTCGCGCATGAGACCGGACACGTCCGGCACCTCGACTTGCTCGACGCCCAGCGACACCCGCAACACGATCTCCGCGCCCTGCTCGACCTCGTCCTCAGCTTCGATGCTCTGGGCGGTGACCTGGCCGGGCGGAGCGGTGTCGTGGAACTGCTCGTCGACGGTGACCTCGAAGTAATAGGGTTCGTCTTCCAGGATCTGGCGCGCCTCGCCGAGGGAGCGCCCCACCACGTTCTGCACCTCGACGGTGTCGGGGCCGTCCGAGATGATCAGCTCGACCTCGCTGCCACGACGCAGCTCGCTGCCCGCCGGGGGGTCCTGGCCGATGACGACACCCTCGGGATCCGACATCGTGTTCTGGCGGTCGATGTTCGGGATGAGGCCCAAGCCGTCGAGGACCTCCTCGGCCTCTTCTTGCTCGAGGTCCTCCAGCTGCGGCATCTGCTGCACCGGCGCGATCAGCCAGTGCCAGGCCGCCGCCG
>CAYQMQ010000317.1:0-2911 GCA_964418395.1 uncultured Actinomycetota bacterium | reverse complement strand
GCGAGACGCTGGACTACGCCGGCGGCGAGATGGCCTTCTACGGCCACGGCTTCGCCCGCGGCTCGCAACAGCCCGACGACGGCGAGGACCGCCAGCGCCGCGTGCTGTTCGCCTCCGGCGGGGCGCTGGTGACCCGCACGCGGCTGTTCCGCGACGTCGGGGGCTTCGACGCGTCCTACTTCGCCTTCTTCGAGGACGTCGACTTCGGCTGGCGGCTGTGGCTGTACGGCCACGAGGTGGTCTACGTGCCCGGCTCGGTGGTCTACCACCGCCACCACGGCACGATCAAGCGGTTCGGCTACCCCCGCGAGCGCTACCTGCTCGAGCGCAACGCGCTGGCCACGATCTTCAAGAACTACGGCGACGACCGCCTCGCGCGGATCCTGCCGGCGTCGCTGCTGCTGACCGTCTTCCGCGGCCTCGACGACGAGGACCTGTCCCTGCCGGACTTCTCCATCAGCGACGAGGTGCCGCTGCCCGAGTCGGTCGAGCTGCCGCCGCTGTCGGCGGCGCATCTCGCCGCGGTGCGCGACTTCGCCCGCTCGCTGGACGACCTGCGCGCCAAGCGCGACGTGATCCAGGCGCGGCGCACCCGCGGCGACCGCCAGGTGATGCGGCTGTTCGCCCAGGCGCTGCGGCCCAACGTGTTCCGCAGCGACTTCCTCGACGCCTTCGATCAGACCGTGCGCGCCTTCGACCTCGGCGACCACGCCCGCCCGCGCGCCCACGTGCTGATCGTCACCCAGGACTCGATCGGCGAGCGCATGGCCGGCCCGGCGATCCGCTGCTGGGAGATGGCCAAGCTGTTGGCCCACACCCACGAGGTGGTGCTGGCCTCCACCCAGCGCGCCGACCTGTCCCACGAGAGCTTCACCACCACCGTGGTCTCCGACGCCAACATCGACGAGCTGCTGGCCCCCGCCGAGGTGGTGGTGTTCCAGGGCTTCGTGATGCACCAGTTCCCCCAGATCGAGCGGTTCGACGGCCAGGTCCTGGTCGACATCTACGACCCGTTCCACCTCGAGGGGCTCAACCTGCGCAAGGAGGAGGTGCCCGCCGAGCGGTGGGCCACCGCCAAGAGCGACGTGGACGTGCTCAACGACCAGCTCGCCCGCGCCGACTTCCTGGTGTGTGCCAGCGAGAAGCAGCGCGACTTCTGGCTGGGCCAGCTCGGCGCGATCGGGCGGATCAACCCGTCCACGTTCGACACCGACGAGAGCCTGCGCTCGCTGCTCGACGTGGCCCCGTTCGGGCTGCCGAGCGTGGCGCCGGCCAAGACGAAGCCGGTGCTGCGCGGCGTCGTGGACGGCATCGACCACGACGACTTCCTGCTGCTGTGGGGCGGCGGGATCTACAACTGGTTCGATCCGCTGTCGCTGGTGCGGGCGGTCACGGCCCTGGCCGAGGAGGGCCGGCCGGTCAAGCTGTACTTCATGGGCGCCGCCCATCCCAACCCGGCCGTGCCGAAGATGCGCATGGCCTCAGCGGCGCTGAACCTCGCCGACGAGCTCGGCGTGCTCGACCGCCACGTGTTCTTCAACGACGGCTGGATCCCCTACGAGCAGCGCGCCGACTGGCTGTTGGAAGCCGACGTGGGCGTGTCCACCCACTTCGAGCACATCGAGACGGCCTTCTCCTACCGCACCCGCATCCTGGACTATCTGTGGGCGGGCCTGCCGATCCTGTGCACCGAGGGCGACTCGCTGTCGCGGCTGGTCACCAGCTACGGGCTCGGGGTGACGGTGCCGGCCGAGGACGTCGACGCGCTCGCCGCCGGCATCGGCCGCCTGCGCGACGAGCCCGACTTCTACGCCGCGGCCCAGGCGAACGTCAAGGCGCTGGCCCCCGAGATGACGTGGGACCAGGCGCTGGCGCCGATCGTGGCGTTCTGCGACAACCCGCAGCCGGCGCCGGATCGCCGGCCGACCGCCTCGCGGTACGTGGCCGGCCGCGGCACCACGCTGACCAAATCACCCTTCTACTACGCGCGCCGCTTCGTGGACTACACCCAGGCGGCCGGGCCGCGCACGGCCCTGTTGCACGCGCGCAACTTCATGCGCCAGCGCCGGCGCTGATCTAGGGCCGCTACCGCTTCGCTACTTGAGCGGCTGCTGTGGCGGCTCCTCCGGGCCCGCGTCGCGCCCAGGGCGTCCCCGCAGCTCGACGTAGGCCAGCACGACGATCGCGCCGAAGTACCAGCCGCCCACCACGGCGGACCACAAGGCCGCCCACAGGATCCCGGCCGTCCACGACGTCGCCGTCAGCCCGATCACGGCCAGCACCACGAACGACATCGGCGTCCCGATGATCGCCCCCCACTTGGCGATCCAGAAAAAGTCGGCGTCGTGCAGCTCGTGGCGCTGAGCCGCCTCGGCCGACGGCGGCGGGGGCGACGCGGCTTCCGGGGCCGGCTGATCAGCGTGCGTCTCGCGTTCCGACGGCGGGGCCTCGGTCGTTGACATCGCAACCACCTCTTCCCTGCGTGGCGATGCCTCCATTGTCCCCCGTGCGCTGGCGTGCCGACACGACCGATCGGCCCATTCGTGAGGTATCGGAAGCGGCATGCCGGCGCGCCGGCCGTACGGGGGTGCCGTCGACTCGCTCAAGAAGGCGTCGCACACGGTCGATGTCTCCCTCAGACCTGCCAACCCAGCGGTCACCATCGAGGGAGTCCGATCTGTGGCTACCACCGCCCCCCGCCGCCTCATCCTCCTCGCCCTCGCGACGCTCGCCGGTGCCGCCGCCCTCGCCGTCGGCCTGGTCGTCGGACTGGCCCAGCCCGCCCGCGCGGCCGCCGACGGTGCCCACGCCGGCGCCGAGGAGCAGTTCGTCGACAAGATCAACGCCGAGCGCGGCCAGCGCGGGCTCGGCGCCGTGACGGTCGACACCGAGCTGACCCGGGTGGCCCGCG
>CAYQMQ010000316.1:0-2915 GCA_964418395.1 uncultured Actinomycetota bacterium | reverse complement strand
GTGCCCCAGTGCGGCCGACCACGCCCCCGACCCGTCGCATGTGACGGTTCGCTCGGGCCATCGAGCAGGGAACGGCCGCAAACCGCCGCATGCGACGGTTTGCGTCACCCCTCCTCGTCGCGGCGCGCGCGCCGCCGCGCCGCCCGGCGCTTGCGCCGCTCGGTCGACTCCTGCTCGGCGAGCGCCTCGGCCTCGGCCACCGTCGGCGCGGTGCCGCCCAGGTGGGCGGGCAGCCACCAGCGGTCGGCGTCGGAGGCGGGCTCTTGCGGGTAGGTGCGCTGCAGATCGCCGACCAGGGCGGTGATCGAGCCCATGAGCCGGTCGGTGGCCGCGCGCGCGTCGCCGTCGGACAGGTCCACCGGCGGGGCGAACCCCACCGACACGGCCACGCCCGACGGGAAGGTCTTTGCTTCTTCGGGCATGCCCTTGGTCTTGAGCCGCTGGGTGCCCCACACCGCGGCGGGGATGAGCGGAACGCCGGCGTCGAGGGCCATGCGGGCCGCGCCGGGCTTGGCGCGTTGGGGCACGAAGGCGCGGCTGATGGTCGCCTCGGGGAACATGCCGATGACCTCGCCGCGGGCCGCCGCGTCGGCCACCAGCTCCATGATGTCGCCGGCGCGCGCCTCGCGGTCGACCGGCAAGTGCTTCATCGCCCGCATCACCGGGCCGGCTAGCGGATGGTCGAAGATCTCCTTCTTGGCGGCGAACCGCACCAGGCGCCCGCGTTGGCGCGCCCCCAGCCCCACGAACACGAAGTCGAGATACGAGATGTGGTTGCTGGCGATGATCGCCCCGCCCTCAGCGGGCACGTGCTCGGCCCCCGACACCCGGACCTTCCACCGCTTGGCGGCGACCAGGCCCTGGATCAGCGTGGCGACCGGCGGATAGATCACGTCCATGTGCGCCCTCCGAGCCCTTCGCGGATCAGCTGCCGCTCAGCAACACGTCGACGTCGACATCGGCCAGCGAGCCGATCAGCGCGTGGGCGCCGTCGACCCCGGCGCCGGGCTGATCGGGGCAGACCACCGTCCACAGGCCCGCCGCGACTGCCGAGGCCACCCCGGGGGCGGCGTCCTCGAAGGCGACGGTCCGCCGCGGGTCCACCCCGAGCTCGGCGCAGGCGCGCTGGTACGGCTGCGGTGACGGTTTGGCCTCGTCCACGTCTTCCGCGCACACGAGCACGTCCGGGTAGCCGTCCAGCTCGGCGCCCTGCAACGCCGTGTCGGCGAGGACCCGCTGGGCGTTGGTGACCACGGCCACCGGTATCTTGCCGGCCAAGGCCGCCAGCACCTCCTCCGCCCCCCGCTGGGCCGGCACGCCCCGGCGGAACTCGTGAAGGGCGGCCACCACCATGCGCCGCCGGATCATCTGCGGGTCGAGCCCGCCCAAATGCGCGCTGAGGATCTCGGCGGCAGCGGCCAGGCCGGCCCCCAGCAGCTGCTGGCGTACCGACCAGTCCCACGAGCCGCCGAGCTCGGAGATCAGCCAACGCTCGGCGGCCTCCCAGTGCGGCTCGGTGTCGACCAAGAGCCCGTCGAGGTCGAAGGCCACCGCGTGCGGGACGAACGGGGGACACACCCGTGGGGTCTCGGTCCCGGTCACGGCGAGCGCTCCGAGGCGGGCTCGGTCAATCGTGCGCCCGGGCCGCGCGGCGCGGGCACAGCAGGTTCGGCGGGCGAAACCGGCACACGTGTCACCCGCGAAACTCTAGCGTGGCCTGAGGCACGCTCCGGCCACCGGCGCTGCGCCTGGCTGGGACGGGTCGCCTCCCGATAGCCTGCGCCTCTTCCAGGGCACGTCCAGCCGGAAGGGAACCGATGAGCACGCTGATCCTGGTCCGCCACGGCGAATCGGAGTGGAACGCCGAGAACCGGTTCACCGGCTGGGTGGACGTGGCCTTGTCCGACAAGGGCCGGCAGGAGGCCCGCGAAGGCGGGCGCCGCCTGGCCGCGGAGGGCTACCGGGTCGACAAGGCGTTCACCTCCACGCTGCAACGCGCGATCGAGACCGGCGAGATCGTGCTCGCCGAGCTCGGCCAGCCCGACCTGCCCCAGGAGCGGGCCTGGCAGCTGAACGAGCGCTACTACGGCGCGCTGACCGGTCGCGACAAGGCCCAAACGGCCGAGGAGTTCGGCGAGGAGCAGGTCCACCTGTGGCGCCGCAGCTATGACGTGCCCCCGCCCGGCGGCGAGTCGCTGAAGGACACCGCCGATCGGGCGCTGCCGTTCTTTCGCGCGCGGGTGCTTCCGGCGCTCACCGACCACGACGTCGTGTTGGTCAGCGCGCACGGCAACAGCCTGCGCTCGATCTGCAAGGAGCTCGACGGGCTCGACGACGAGGCGGTCACGCGCCTGGAGATCCCGACCGGCATCCCGGTGATCTACCAGATGGCGGGGTCGACCCCGGCGGGCAAGCGCGTGCTGGACTGACGGCCGACGCTGGCGGGACATCCGCTGGGTGGGGGCAACCTACCGGGCGCGCTTCTCGCCCGGGCGAGATCGGGGCCCGGCCTCACCGGTCCCGGGCGGCGGCCAGCCACTCGTCGACGAGATCGCGGTTGTCGGCGATCCACGCCTCGGCGTCGTCGGCGAGGTCCTCCTCGGTGTAGGACTCGGCGGCGATCATCTCCGCGTTCTGTGCGGCGATGTCGGCCAGCGGGATCTCGACGGCCTCCAGCAGGCGCCGCACCGGCGGGTTCTCGTCGAGGAACTCGCTGTGGGCCACCGCTCGGATGTCGTTGGCGACCCAGCCCAGCTCGCAGGGGTTCGCGCCGGCGCAGCCGTCGAGGTCGGCCACCGTGGTGGATTCCTCCTCGTCCGGCAGCGGCGGCGCCTCCAGCCACACCACCTCCTCGCCGGGTTCGAGCACCTCCACGGTCCAGTTCGGCGTCCACGTGTAGAACAGCGTCGGCTCGC
>CAYQMQ010000315.1:0-2932 GCA_964418395.1 uncultured Actinomycetota bacterium | reverse complement strand
GCGACACCTTGTCCGGCGTCGCGCAGCGGTTCTACGGCAGCAGCGGCATGGAGGCCCGCGAGCGGATCGCGGAGGCAAACGACATCGAGCCGGACGCCACGCTGACCGTGGGTCAGGAGCTGACGATCCCGCCCGCGGACGGCTGAGGACGGCATGGGCACCGACCCGAGGCCCTCAGCCGCCGTCCCGCCGCCGGCGCTGCCCACCCGCGAGGTGCGGGTGCCCGCCCGGGCGTTGTCGCGAGGGCGGGGCGACGCGCTCGTGCATGCCGCGCACTGGACGCACCCGTCCGACGACGCCACCGTGGTGCTGGTGCACGGGCTGGGCGGCAGCCACGTCAACTGGTCGCGGCTGGCGCCTCGCGTGCACGCGGGCGGCTGGACCGTGTGGGCACCCGATCTGGCGGGGTTCGGGCTCACCCGCCTGGACGGCCGGTCGGCGGCGCTGGCCGACCAGCTGGACCTGCTGGCCGGGTTCGTGGCCACCGTCGCCGAGCCGCCGGTGCGATTGGTGGGCAACTCGATGGGCGGCCTGTTGGCGCTGCTGCTGGCCGTCGAGCGCCCCGAGCTGGTGTCGAGCCTGGTGTTGACCGCTCCGGCGCTGCCGCCGGTCGGCCGGCCCGATCCGAAGGTGGCCTCGCGCTTCCTGCTCGGTGCAGCCCCGGGAATCGCGGGGTGGTGGTATCGGCGGACAGCCCGGCGCCAGTCCCCCGCGGCCCAGACCGCCGAGCTGGTGCAGCTGTGCGTGCCCCACCTCGACACGGTGGACCGCGACACGCTGGAGGCCCATGCGGCCATCGTGGCCCACCGGCGGCTGTTGGGCAGCGTGGAGGCGGCGATGCCGACCGCCACCCGCAGCCTGTTGCGACGGCTCGGTCCCGGCCGCGGGGCCCTGTGGTCGGCGGTCAACGCCGTCGCGGTGCCAACCCTGGTGGTCGGCGGCGAAGAGGACCGGCTCGTGCCGCCGGCTGCCTTGGACCAGCTCGCCACGCGGCGTCCCGATTGGTCGCGCGTCCGCCTCGCCGGCGTCGGCCACGTCCCCATGCTCGAGGTGCCCGACCAGCTCGCCGAGCTCGTCAGCGCCCGCCCGGAGGCGACACCGCGTTGGCCCACCGGCTCAGAGACCCAGCCCGCGGCCGGCTGAGCGCCGTCCGCAAAGCCATCGACGGCGGTGGGCGCACGCCGCTATCCTGCAACCTCGATCTGCCCGCCGAGCCTTGCGGACTCCGGCGTCGAGCCGGCCCGCGAGCGCCGTCCCTACCCCCGGTCGTGACCGGGGCCGCCCGGAGGCCGTGAGATGAGCGATGCCCCCGATCAGCCGCACCCACTGCGACCGGAGGGGGATGGCTCCTCCGACACGTCCAAGCCCGAAGGGACCGACACCGAGGCGCAGGCACCGCCGACCACCGAGCCGCCCCCTCCGGAGGGCAACGCCGACGCCGACCAGGACGGCGCGGACGGCGCGGACGGCGACGCCGCCACCACGGACGTCCACGCCGACGAGGCCACCGAAGCCGAGGCCGACGAGGCCACCGCGGACGCCGACACCGAGGCGGCCACCGGAGACGGCGACGCCGAGGAGGCCACCGGAGACGGCGACGCCGAGGAGGCCACCGGAGACGAGCACGACACCGGCAAGAAGCGCAAGCGCAAGGGCAAGAGCAAAGCGCGCAAGGCCGGCGCCCAGGCGCCGAGCACCAGCGACGTGCGGGCACGGATCGGCACCACCACCGAGGCGGCGCTGGCCTACGTGGACCACCCGGACCCGCAGCTGTCACGGCTGCCGCGGCCGGTGCGCGAGCAGCTGATCGCCGACCTGCCCGCGGTGACCGCCGGGGCGCTGCTGGGGCCGGCGGCGCTGGCCCGCCACCTCGTCGCCTCCGCCGCCAGCGGGCGATACCGGGACCTGTTCGCGCTGTGGACGCTGTTCTCGCGCCATCCCGACGCGTGCAAGCCTCAGCTCGCCGACCGTGGCAACGCCCTCGAGCGGGCGCGACGGAACCTGCGGCTGGCCACCGAGCTCGGGCTGTTGGGCCGTGCCGACCGGGTGGCCGAGGACGTCGCCGCCGCCGAAGGCCTCATCTGGCAGTGGCTGCGCGAGATCCTCACCGCCCATCCGAAGGCGGTGGCCGAGCGTCCGGCGGTCGCCGCGGCGCTGCTGACCCGTGAGCCCGGCTTCGAGTTGCCGCTGCCCGACCACCCCTCGTCGCGTTGGCTGTCGGAGGCGGCCGCCGTCAAGGAGCGCGGGGCGCTGCCCGAGCCGCTCGAGCGCACGCTCGCGGCCAACGTGCACCGCCTGCCCGCCACCATCGCCACGCTCCGGCTGGCGGCGATCCACTACCCCGATCGCGTGGAGAGCCTGGTCGACGCCGTCGACCTGGACGCGCCGGATGTCGAGGCGTTCCTGGCGTGGGCCCGCGACCACGGAGCGGCCGAGCGGCTCGTCGGCCGCATCCGCGACCACATCAACGCCGCCGCCTCCCGCGATCGGGTCGAGGGCCTGGCCCGGTGGGACGCGTGGCGCCGCCGCGGGGTGGAGCTGCCGGTGCCCGCCTCGGTCGCCGAGGCCGGTTTGGAGGGCCTGGACCTCACCCGTCCGGAGACGTCCCAGCTGGCCGCCGTGCTCGAGCAGCAAGGCCACGAGGTCAACATGCAGCGGCGCCTCGAAGAGCTCGCCGGGCGCAACCGGCAACTGGCCGAGAAGGCCTACGAAGCGGCCGTGTGCGCCGGGCTGGACGTCACGCTGCCGGACGCGCTGGCCCACAACCCGATCGTCAAGGAGGGCACGCGCTGTCCACGGTGCCAAGCCTGGACATGGGTGCGCCCCGGCCACGAGGACCGCTGTCCCCGCAGCGAGCCGGACGGCGGCTCGACGGCGGCGCCGTCGCCGGGTGAGGCGTTCGAGCTGGCCGCCGCCAAGACCAGCGACGGGT
>CAYQMQ010000314.1:0-2940 GCA_964418395.1 uncultured Actinomycetota bacterium | reverse complement strand
GGCCCGAGCTGGCCGAGCAGGGCCTGAAGTTCGTGATCAGCGCGGTGGAGTCGCTGGACGATCCGATCCTGGAGCTGCTCGACAAGGGCCACACCGCCGAGGAGGCCGGCGAGGCCGTGCACGTGCTGCGCGACGCCGGCATCGAGCCGCGCCCCACGTTCCTGCCGTTCACGCCGTGGTCGGACACCGGGACGCTCACCCGCATCGTCGACTGGGTGCTGGCCCACGACCTGGTCGGCAACGTCGACCCGATCCAGCTGACCATCCGCCTGCTGGTGCCCGAAGGTTCGCTGCTGGCCGGGGAGCCCGCCTTCACCCGCCACGTGACCGGCTACGACGCCGAGGCGCTGCAGCACCGCTGGGAACATCCCGACCCGGCGATGGACGAGCTGCAGGAGGAGCTGGAGACACAGGCGGCCCGGGCCGCCGAGACGGGCGAGCCGCCGTCGGCGACGTTCGTGGAGCTCGCGCGCCACATCCGCCGCGCGGCCGGCGGCGACGAGGACGACAGCCCGCAGATCCGCGCGGGAGCGGCGGCGGGCCGGCCCCGCATGAGCGAGCCCTGGTTCTGTTGAAGCGAGCCGCGCGGGGACCAGTTCGGTTCCCTGAGATAGCCACTCACCGCAGGTAGGGCACGAGGAAGAGCACGCAGGCCACCAGGAACAGCAGGCTGCCGGCGATCATCACGCCGTCCTCGTCGCGGACGCCGATGCCGACGAACAGCACGGCGCAGCCGAGGAACAGGATCCAGCCCCAGAAGTCCGGTCGGCCGAGGTGTTGGCGCATGGCCGACACCCTGCCATGCCGGGTGGTGGCCTATGCTGCACCTGCCTTACGGGAGTCGTCCGCAGGGGAGGAGCGTGGCCGAGGCCGCCGCGGCGGATGGGACCGACCGGGCCGGCACGGACGGGGGAGTGGGCACGAACGACGGGTCCGGCTACGGCGAGGTGGTGCCCGCCGACTGGCTCGACGCGGTGGAGGACGGCCCGGCCCTGGTCGCCCGTGCCGGCGAGCTGGCCGCGGCGATCGTCGGGTGAGGGCGGTTGCAACGTGGTGGAGCGACGGCGGCCGGGGCCGGGGTGGGGCCGAACAGTTCGGTCATCGGGCGGCAGCGCGGACGTGGACGTGCCACCATCGGTGTCGACGCCGGCTCGGGCGTAGCGTCCCGACGCCGGCAGGCGCCATCCCCCCTCCGAACGGGAGACATCACGGTGAGCGACCAACGGGTCCAGCTGAGCGAGACGGAGTGGCGCGAACGCCTCACCCCCGAGCAGTACGAGGTGCTGCGGCGTGGCAGCACCGAGCGAGCGTTCAGCGGGGCGTACTGGGATGCCAAGGACGCCGGGGTGTATCGCTGTGCCGGCTGCGGCACGGCGCTGTTCGACTCCCAGACCAAGTACGACTCCGGCACCGGCTGGCCGAGCTTCACCGAGCCGCGCGAGCCGAGTCCGCTGTCGGCTCACGAGGACCGCACCCACGGCATGGTGCGCACCGAGGTCCGGTGTGCCACCTGCGACGGCCACCTCGGCCACGTCTTCGACGACGGCCCCGCCCCCACCGGCAAGCGCTACTGCATCAACTCCCTGGCGCTCCAGCTGGACCCCCAGGGCTGAGCTCGAACGGCGGCCGTCTCACCCAGGCCGTCTCAGCTCGCCACGACCGCAGGGCGGCGCGCACGGCTGCGGCGAAGGCCAGCGACCGGCCCGTCAGGCGGGACCGGATCGCCCCGGCGTCGGTGTCGCCGGTGACGAGCTGGGCGCGCAACGGCCCTGACAGCTCCAGCTGCACGCCGGCATGTCGCGCGCGGTTGGTCAAGTTCGTGGGCATGTGGCCCTCCAACCCGCGCGGGGGATCGGCGACGGGGAAGCCGGCTTGGGCCAGGCAGGAGCCCACCCGCGCGACCAGCCCGGGGTTCAACCCGCCCACGTAGACCCGCGGCCGCCGGCCCCGGCACCCGTGGACGGTGACGGCCGTCTCGGCGGTCCTCACCAGGCGCAGCGCGGCGGGCTCATCGAAGCGGGCTGACGTCACGTGGAGGGCGTCGTTGCCCTCCGGGCGCAGGCCCTCGAAGGCGTAGAACGCGTGGTCGCCGCCGGCGATGGCGGCCGCGAGCTCGCTGGTCGCCGTCTCGATGCCTCCGCCGTGCGGCGCGGCCACCACGACGCCGGGGTCGCGGCCGCGGCACCGCACGACGACGTCGTAGTCGCGGCCGCGGACGGTGTCGGCCGTCAGATCGGTAACGCAGCGGTAGTGATCGCTCATAAGTACAGGGTTGACCACCCATGAGGCAATATGGCACGCTGGTTCCGCAATAAAGAACGGTTGCGCTGTTCGCAACATAATCCCGGAGGGGGGTTGAAATGGCCGAACTGCTCGCTCCGCTGCACACCCACACCACGCGACCCAACCAAGTCGTCGACGCGCCGCAGATGCTCTTGTACCCGCGGTTGCGGAAGTCGCCGTATTTTTGGAAGTCGCGCCAGCACGGCGCGGCGATGTACAGCGTGTACAACCACAGCTACCACCCCCGTCATTACGGCGACCCGGTGGGAGAGTACTGGACGCTGTTGGAGGGTGTGACCCTGTGGGATGTGGGCGGTGCCGAGCGACAGGTCCAGATCACCGGCCCGGACGCCTTCGACTTCACCGACATGCTCGTGCCGCGCGATCTGTCCAAATGCGCGGTGGGCCAGTGCAAGTACGTGTTCGTGACCGCCCCCGATGGCGGCATCATCAACGACCCGGTGCTGTTGCGGGTGGCCGCCGACCGGTTCTGGCTGTCGCTGGCCGACAGCGACGTGCTGTTGTGGGCCCAGGGGCTGGCGCATGCCGGCGGCTGGGACGTCGACGTGTCAGAGATCGACGTGGCCCCGGTGCAGATCCAGGGGCCCAAGTCCAAAGACGTGATGGTCGATCTGTTCGGCGAGTCGGTGTTGGACG
>CAYQMQ010000313.1:1696-2941 GCA_964418395.1 uncultured Actinomycetota bacterium | reverse complement strand
GCGCAGCGCGCCGACGTTGCCGAAGATCTGGTGGGCGAGCTCCGGGCCGAAGCTGCGGTCCGAGGCAACGCGCGTGACCAGCATGCCGGTGGCCAGCGACAGCAGCAGGGCGGGGATCTGGCTGACCAGCCCGTCGCCGACGGTCAGCAGCGCGTACGCGCTGGCCGCCTCGCCCGCCCCCATCCCGAGCTGGCCCATGCCGATGGCGAATCCGCCCACGATGTTGACGAGCACGATGATGATGCCGGCGATCGCGTCGCCCTTGACGAACTTGCTGGCGCCGTCCATCGCGCCGTGGAAGTCCGCCTCGGTGGTGATGCGTTCCCGCCGTCGCTTGGCCTCGGACTCGTCGATGAGCCCCGCCGAGAGGTCGGCGTCGATGGCCATCTGCTTGCCGGGCATGGCATCCAGCGTGAAGCGGGCCGACACCTCGGCCACGCGGCCGGCGCCGCTGGTGATGACCGCGAACTGGATGATGATCAGGATCAGGAAGACCACGAGCCCAACGATCACCGAACCGCCGACCACGAAGCCACCGAAGGTGTCGATCACGCGGCCGGCGTAGGCGTCGAGCAGGATCAGCCGGGTCGACGACACGTTGAGCGCCAACCGGAACAGCGTGGTGATCAACAGCAGCGACGGGAAGACGCTCAGCTCGATCGCGTCGCGCAGCAGCAGCACGGCCAGCAGCACCAGCACCGCCAGGGTGATGTTCAGCGCCAGCAGCGTGTCCAGCAGCGGCGGGGGGATCGGCACGACCATCGTGACGACCGCGGCGATGATGCACAGCGGCACCGCCGCGTGGGTGAGGTTGCTGGACTTCATGCCGCCGCCCTCCCGCGCCGCCGGTAGGCGGAGGCGAGCACGGCGGCCACCGCCTCGAACAGCGCGGCCGGCACGTAGTCGCCCAGCCGGCAGCGCCGGTACAGCCCCCGCGCCAGCGGACGGTTCTCGACCACCGGGACGCCGTGGCGGCGGGCTTCTTTGGCGATCTCCCGGGCGGCATCGTCCATCCCCTTGGCGATCACGCGCGGAGCGGCCTCACTGGCGTCGTAGCCCAAGGCCACGGCGAAGTGGGTGGGGTTGGTGATCACCACGTCGGCTTCCCCGACCGAGCCGATCATCCGGTTGGCCGACAGCTCTTGGGCCCGTTCACGACGCTTCTGCTTCATCAGCGGGTCGCCGTCAGAGTCCTTGTGCTCGCGTTTGACCTCGTCGGTGCGCATCATCAGCTGCTTGCGGTGG
>CAYQMQ010000313.1:0-1596 GCA_964418395.1 uncultured Actinomycetota bacterium | reverse complement strand
CACGAACAGCCCGCCGAGCAGCGAGGTGGCGGTGCCGACCTCGCGGCTCTTGGGCGTCTGGCCCTCCCGCTTGGCCTTGCGCAGCCGCTGCGGGGTGGGCTTCTCGGTCTTGCCGTCCTTGCCGCTCAACTCGACCTCGCCTGAGAGGCGTGACGGCCGGTCCGTGGCCACAGTGGGGGCGCGTATCCGTTGCGCGCTCGGGTCCGGTCGGCCGTTCTCGGCACCGCTAAACGCCTTTCGCGGCGGTCACGGCACCAGCGCGCGCAAAGCCTCGACGGCCGTCTCCTCCACTGAGGCCACCACCTCGGTGGCCACGCCGGGGAAGGCCACCAGGACGGTGCCCACCGCCGACAGGGTCACGAAGAGCTTCAGCGGCAACCCCAGGATGAACACGTTGGTCTGCGGCGCGAAGCGGCTGGCGAGCCCGAGCGCCAGCTCGACCAACAGCAGCGCGGCCGCCACCGGCAGCGCCAGCTCGAGGCCCAGCACGAGGATGCGCGCCGACAGGTCCACCGCCTGGCCGGCCAGGGAGGCCCCGGCCACGGTCATCTCCCCGTCGAGCGCCACCACCTCGATGCTGGTGGCCACCGCCCGCACCAGCACCGAGTAGCCGCCGCTGATCACGAACAGCGCCAGGCCCGACTGGGTGAACAGGCGACCGAACACCGACGATTGCGTGCCGGTGGTCGGATCGAGGATCGCACCGGCCGCCAGGCCCGACTGCATGTCCAACAGCCCGCCGGCGACCACGAACAGGTGGAACAGGATCCCGGTCATGAACCCCAGCAGCGCGCCCACGGCCACGTTGACCAGCGCATGGCCGATGAGCTCGCCCAGCTGCGGCGTCACCGCCAGCGGCTCCGACAGCGCATACCCCAGCACCGTGATCAGCGCGAGCTTGCCCACCCACGGGATCGACGGCGGGAACAAGGGGCTGGCCACCACCAGGGCGGCGACGCGAAGGATCGCCAGGAGCAGCCCGCTGACGGCGGCCGGATCGACGGCCAGCTCCATCGACGGGCCTCAGGTGAGCTGGGGGATGGTGGCCCACAGCTGCTCGACCCAGCTGGTCAGCTGGGCGATCATCCATCCGCCGGCGACCACCAGGACCACCGCGATCCCGATGAGCTTCGGCACGAACGTCAGCGTCATCTCCTGGATCTGCAGCACCGTCTGCACCAGCGAGATCACCACCCCGATGATCAGGCTGACCAGCAGGATCGGGCCGGCGAGCTTGGCGGCGACCGTGAGGGCGCCGCTGAGCACGTCGATGATGTAGGCATCGGTCACTGGTTCTCCTCACGCTCGTGCACGGCTATAACCCCACCCCGTTGACCGAGGCGACGACTTGTCCGATCAACAACGTCCATCCGTCGACGAGCACGAACAGCAACAGCTTCAGCGGCAGCGAGATGAACACCGGCGGCAGCATGACCATGCCCATGCTCATCAGCACCGCTGCCGTGACGAGGTCGATGACCAGGAACGGCACGAAGACCACGAAGCCGATCACGAACGCGGTGCGCAGCTCGCTGAGCACGAAGGCCGGGATGAGCGTCGCGGCGGGCACGTCGCCCACGTCGCCGGGTTGCTCGG